>NZ_JBEYXJ010000013.1:0-120402 GCF_040645015.1 Streptomyces sp. NPDC046881
ACGAGGGCTGGCCGACGGTGGAGAAGCTGCTCGGGGAGGACACCGCGGCCGCCACGCGCGCGTGGCGGGACACCACCGCCCGCACCCTCCAGGAGGAGGCCGTCGCCGCCGTACGCGCCGCCGCCCCGGACGGCTTCCAGGTCCTGCTGCACGCCGACCCCGTCTCCTACCACTGCGGCGCCAACGCGGGCGTCGACCCCGCCCACGTCCTGTCCGTGGCCGACGGCGTGGTCGTGCCCTGCACCGGCGGTACGGACCTGCTGGCGCCCTTCGCCGGATGGGCCCGGCAGGGGACGGTGCTCGCCGCCAACCTCACGGTCGTCTCCGGCATGGGCGGCAGCCCCGGCACGCTCGCCGCGGACGCGGCACGCGCGCGTGCCGACGGCGCGACAGAACTGCGGTTGTATCACGCCGGGTTGGCGTCCGACGGGGACGTCGCGGCGGTCCGGGAGGTGCTCGCCGGGCGCTGAAGCAACAACAGCGCCGTCAACAGCAGCGCCACGCCGTAGAGCGGCAGCAGCAGGCCGGGGCCGGCCAGTTCGACCAGGCTGGCCCCGGCGGCGAGGCCGAGCACGGTCGGGGTGAAGACCAGCGTGTTCGCGGTGGCCGTCACCCGGCCGAGCAGCGGGCCGGGGGTCTCCTGCTGCACCGCGGTGAGCGCGGCGATCAGCACACAGGGCAGGCCGAGGCCGCACGCCACGCCGGTGGCCAGCGCCACCGGGTCCCACGGCACCGCCCGCGCCACCACCGCGACCCCCGTCAGCGCGATCCCGGCCGCCGCGAACCGCCGGGCGCCCAGCCGCCGCAGCGCCGGCCCGGCGAGCAGCCCGGCGGCCACCGAGCCGGCGCCCTGGGCGGCGTACAGCACGCCGGCGTAGGCGGGGGAGTGGCCGAGGCGGTCGGCCACCGCGTACACCGTCGTACCGGCCAGCGCGGTCAGCAGCATGGTCGTACCGCCCGCCCCGACCAGCGGGCGCAGCACGGGGTGGCCCCACAGGTGCCGGACGCCCTCCGCGGTCTGCCGCCGCAGGCTGCCGCCCGGCCGGGCGGGCCGCTCCTCGCGGACCCGCAGCAGGCCGCACAGCCCGGCCGCGAGCAGGAAGGTGACGGCGTCCAGGCAGGCCACGGCCGGACCGCCGCAGAGCGTGTAGAGGCCCGCGCCGGTCAGCGGGGCGACGAGCTTCATGCCCTCCGTCAGGGCCATCCGCAGCCCGTTGACGTCACCGAGGAGGTCCGGGTCGACCACGGCGGTGACCAGCGCCGACTCGGCGGCGTCGGACACGGCACCGGCGGCGCCGTACAGGAACAGCACGGCGAACAGCAGCCCGAGGCGGCCGGGGGAGTCGACGGTGAGGAGGGTGGGGAGCAGGGCGGCGAGACCCAGGTTGAGGGCGATGAGCAGCGGCTTGCGGCGGTACCGGTCGGCGAGTGTGCCCAGGAGGGGGCCGGCCGGGGTGGGCGCCCACATCGCGAGCATGGACAGGGCGGCCAGGCCGTCGGACCCCGTGAGGTCCTTGACCCACACGCCCGACGCCAGCCACAGCGAGGAGGTGCCGAAGCCGGACACGACCAGGGCGGTGAGGTACAGCCCCGCGTTGCGGTCCCGCAGCACGCGGAACACGGTCAGGGAAGTCGTCATGCCCGGTCATCGTGGGCCTGAGGCAGGGGTCCCCGGATCGGGAGGATGCCCAGGTTCTCGGCGCGGCACCGATGAGTTCGCGGGCGCCGGACCGTCACCCCTTCGAACGGGAAGCACGACCGTGAAGGAGTAGGTCATGACCATGGTGGACCTCGGCCCCCAGACCCGGATCGTGGCGCGGCTCGCCGCGTCCGTGACCGACGAGCAGCTGACCGCCCCCACACCGTGCCCGGACCTCGCGGTGCGCCACCTGCTGGGCCATCTGCTGATGCTGTCCGTGGCCTTCCGGGACGCCGCCCGCAAGGACCTCGGCACGACGACCGACACCAGCCCGGCCGCCGTCCTGCCGGACATCGGCCCCGGCTGGCGCGCACGGCTGCCCGAGGCGCTGGAGGAGCTGGCCGAGGCCTGGCGCGACCCGGCCGCCTGGACCGGTGACACCCGCGCCGGCGGGGTGGACCTGCCGGGTGCGGTCGCCGGTGCCGTCGTCGCCGACGAGCTGGTGATCCACGCCTGGGACCTGGCCCGCGCCACCGGCCAGGCCTACACCCCCGACCCGGCCGCCCTCGACTCGGCCTTCGCCTTCCTGCGGGCCGCGGCCGACGACCCCACCCGCGGCGGCGGCATCTTCGGCCCCGCCGTCCCGGTCCCCGCGGACGCGCCGCTGCTGGACCGCGCGGTGGGGCTGAGCGGCCGGGACCCGGCGTGGTCGCCGCGGGCCCCGCACCCGGTGGCCGGAGCCTGAGCCGACCGGCGGCCGCCGGGCGGCGGAAGCGGCGCATCGGGCCTACGGTGACCCTGAGAGGGGGCACGCCGAACGGGTACGGAGGAAGCCGCCATGCAGGAGCACTACGTGTGGGTGACGACGCGCCGCCTGCAGCCGGGCACGCTGGAGGACTTCGAGCGGGCCTGGCGCCCGGAGCCCGCACCGCAGGGCCTGCACCGCGCCTACGCGTACTGGTCCGAGGACGGACAGGAGATCACCGGGGTGTCGTTCTGGGACTCCCGGGAGTCGTGCGACGCCTGGCGGGACTCCGAGTCGGAGGCACAGCGGCGGGAGGCCATGGCCCCGTACGTCGCCGAGGAACGCGAGGGCTTCTACCGCGGCCGCGAACTCACCCTGCCCAGCACCACCCGCGGCTGACCGCGGCTGCCACGGACCGCGGTGCGCACGACACGGACGGCGCGGACGGCGCGGACGGTGGAGGCGGTGGAGACGGTGGAGACATGAGCGGGATCGTCGTCGTGTACGAGCTGGAGCAGCCGGCGGCCGCACGCACCCCCGCGGCCGGGCCGCCCGACGCCGGACGGCTCCCCCGCAGGGTGCACGCGGCGCCCGCCGCCCCGGGCTGGCCCGACGCGGCCGGCCCGCGGACCCTGTGCGGCAAGGACACCTTCGCCATGGCCACAGAGCGCCGGACGCCGTCCGGGAGCCCGGAGGAGCCCTGGTACCCCGGCGAGTACGCCTCCGTGGTGTGCCCGGACTGCGACGCGGTGATGGAGATCTGAACCCCCGCCGTTGCCGGGCGGCCGAGCGGAGCGGCGTACCCTCTGGCCCATGCCGCTCACCGTCACCGTCCTCGGCACCGCCTCGCCCCACCCGGGACCCGACCGGCCCTGCTCCGGGTACCTGCTGTCCGGCGCGGGCGCCGAGGTGTGGGTGGACGCGGGGCCCGGCACGTTCGCCGCGTTGCAGCGGCACACGGATCCGGCGCGACTCGCCGCTATCTGGATCTCCCATCTGCACGCCGACCACAGCGCCGACCTGCTCGCCGCCGCCTACGCCTTCGCCTTCGGCGGGATGACCCCGCCCGCACCGGTCCCGGTGTACGCGCCGCCGGGCTGCGCCCGCCGGCTGGCCGGCTTCCTCGGACGGCCGGACGTCGACTTCCTGAAGAGCGTCTTCGACTTCCGCGACCTGTACGACGGCCATGACGTCCGGCACTGGAACCTCCGCCTGAGCGCCCGCGCCGTCGCCCACGGCACCGAGGCGTACGGGCTGCGCGCGGAGTGCCAGGGCAGTGTGGTCGCGTACTCGGGGGACAGCGGACCCTGCCCCGCCCTGACCGAACTCGCCGCCCTCGCCGACCTGTTCCTGTGCGAGGCCGACATCGACGTCCATCGCGATGGCGAACAGGTCCACCTGACACCGGAGGACGCCGGCCGCATCGCCCGGGAGGCGCGGGTGCGGCAGCTGCTCGTCACCCATGTCGGCCCCACGCTCACCCGCGAGTCGGCCACCGCCCGGGCCGCCGCCGCCTCCGGCCGGCCCACGTTCACCGCCGTCGAGGGCGACATCCACGGCGTCTGAGGGCATTCAACTTCCCTGTAGGGAGCATTGACGAAACGCGGGCCCCCTCCTACCGTCAACGCGCCGTACTTCGTACGTCATATATGAGACGCGATATGTGAGATCCGAGAGGGCCGCATGACCTCTGTGCCCACCCCGATCCCGTCCCGCACCCAGTACGTGCTCGACGCGATCAAACACCGCATCCTCACCGGGCAGCTGACGCCCGGTCAGTCCCTGGTCGAGACGGAACTGGCCGCGCAGTTCGGGGTGTCCAAGACCCCGGTGCGCGAGGCGCTGAAGACGCTCGCCGGGACCGGGCTGGTCGTGATGAGCCAGTACAAGGGCGTCACGGTGCGCATGGCGGACGCGGACATGGCGCGCGAGGTCTACGACGTGCGGCTGCTGCTCGAACCCGAAGCGCTGCGCCGGACCGTCGCCCGGGGCGCCTCCCTCGACGCCGCCCGGGACGCGCTCGCCCGCGCCGGCACCGCCACCGACACCGCCGAACGCTCCCTCGCCAACCGGGAGTTCCACCGCGCCCTCTACCTGCCGTGCGGCAACCCGCTGCTCGGCCGGATGCTGGACGAGGTCCGCGACCAGGCCGCCCTCGTCTCCGCCGTCGCCTGGTCCGCCGACCCCTCCTGGGACCGGGAGGCCGCCGAGCACCGGGAGATCCTGCGGCTCGCGCTGGACGGCGACGCGGACGGCGCCGCGAACGCCCTGCGCGCCCACATCGCGTCCTTCGTGCGCCGTGCGTTCCCCGAGCCCCTCCCCGAGGAAGGTCCCGCCAACCGCCCTCAACTCACCCCGGCCGAGGGCGCGCTGCACACACCGGCGGCGTACCTGGGCCACTGGACGCCTCGCTGACCCTCCTTCCCGATCCGACGAAGGGGCGTTCCTGACGACGGGGAGCACGACGATCGGGGCGACGATGAACCGACGGCCGGACGACGGCGGCCGCACGGTGCCTCACTGCACCGACACGGTGACACGGTCCGGATCCGGGAGTTCGGTCGGAGCGGTGTCGCCGTACCAGGCGAACTCGAGGGCGGAAAGCCTTCCGCCGCTCACCCAGACGAGCAGTTCGCCGACGAGTTCCCCGGCGTCGTCCGTGACCGTGCCGGTGGCCGGAACGAGGCCGTCCGCGACCGGGGCGCCCGGGGTGCCGGACGGCACCTCCAGGTCGGCACTCGGCGACTCGGCCCCCCAGCGGCGCGTCACGCGCACCTCCGCGACCTGGCTTCCGAGCTCCCGGGCGCCGGGGAAGTCCGCCGAGAGGAGTTTGCTCAGGACGCGCTGTTCAGGGGAGACCACCGACGTCACCGCGTGCTGCCCCACACCGCTTCCAGATCCTGGCAGTGGACCGTGATGCTCGCGTCGGTGAGTGCGATCTCGTGGACGCAGCCGCCGTCCTCGTCCGGGAGGATCTCGTCGAGCAGCACCGTGTCGACCCGCATCCAGTCGATCGCGTGGTGGTACTCGATCGAGAAGCGTCGCACCCCCGAGTAGCTGATACGCAGCCCCGACTCGTGCTTGAACCGGTTCGGCGCGAACTCCAGCACCAGCCCTCCGCTCTTGTCGGTCGCCGGATGGACCCCGGCCAGCTCCAGGTCCTTGACGCACCGGTCGGCGCGGGGGATGTCGTAGTGCCCCGGCTCGGAGACGAAGGCCCAGGCGCCCGGCGGGAGTTGGCCGCGCAGCCGAGGAAGCTCGGCCAGATAGGCGGAGGGGTCGAGGAAGAATCCGGAGTCGTGCCAGTAGGCCTCGACGAATCTCATGGTCGTGATCCTCCGGCGGTGACGACCGCCCTCCTTTTCCGTTGGCGGGCCTTGTCCTCAACGCTCACCGGCACCGTCGATGGAAGGCTGTCCAGGACCTTGCCGGGCACCCTGCCGTCGCCCACCGATGAACCCCCGTTCGCTGTCGCGGTATCCGACCATAGGGGCACCGCGTCAAGGGAGTGTCAGGCGGAGGTAATCGGACGGCAATGCTCCGGGCGGGCGTGCGGCACGGGGTGCGTATCGATCGGGTAACAGGGCTCGCCGTGCGGGTGTGATGCGCGTAGACAGTCGGTGACCTGGTACATCACTCTCATCCACCAGATCCGGAGAATCCATGCGGAAGTCCCTCAAGGCGGTCGCGGCCGGTGCCGCCTGTGTCGTCGCCGGTGCGGCGCTGTACGGCGCGGGCGCGGCCACCGCCGGCCAGTCGACGGCCAACTCCACCCACGAGCCGTACAACATCGGGCTCCTGGTGAAGGACATCGACACTTACTACGGCACCGCGGCCGACGGCAACGGCGTCTACCAGGCGTCCCCTGACAGCCCGTACGCCAAGGACCTGGCGCGCATCGACGCCGACGCCAGGCACTACATAGACAAGGCGGCCCGCAAGGCGCGGCACAAGGGCGAGAAGGCGGCCGTCGTCTTCGACATCGACGACACGCTGCTGCTCAGCCTCGACTACGAGAAGCGCTACAACTACACGTACAACTCCACGACGTGGGCGGACTACGTGAACCGTGCCGACCGCCCGGCCGTCTTCGGCAGCCCCGAGCTGGTGCGCTACGCCGAGTCCAAGGGCGTCGAGGTCTTCTACAACTCCGGTCTGAGTGAGGCCCAGCGCACCGCCGCCGTGGAGAACCTGAAGAAGGTCGGCGCCGATGTGAACCTCGACGCCGGCCACATGTTCCTCAAGGACAAGGCCAACCCGCCGGCCTACCTGAAGGACTGCGCCGTCCCCGGCACCTGGAACTGCACGACCGTGCAGTACAAGTCCGGGACACGCAAGCACATCGAGGACGACCTGGGCTACGAGATCATCGCCAACTTCGGCGACCAGTACTCGGACCTGGACGGCGGCTACGCGAACCGCACGTACAAGCTGCCGAACCCGACGTACTTCGTCTCCTGATCGTCCCGACGCCCCTTCGGGGGATCAGCCGTACGTCCTGAGCAGCCGGTCGTACTCGGCCCCCGTCACCGGCAGCACCGTGCCGTGGCGGGGGCTGGCGGGCAGCGCGTAGCCGGTGGACTGCGTCCACGTGCCGGAGGCGAGGTCGGTGGTCTCGAACGGCACGTACCCGCGCAGGCCGTACTCGTCGATGAACAGGTACCACTTCTCCTCGGTGTTCGACTTGAAGACGGTCGGCCCCTCACCCCGCGCGAGGGCACCGCTGCCGACGCAGTCGGCGATGAAGTCGTACGACGTGGCGGTCAGGTCCCGCGACTTCTCCGCGGTGATGAACTTCGAGCAGGGCGAGCTGGAGGACGGGCCCCGCTCGTCCTTGGTGAAGCGGTAGTACGTCCCCTTGTCCTCGACGACCGTCGAGTCGATGACCGAGTAGCCGGGGTCGTCCCAGACCCTGGGCGCGCTGAAGGTGCGGAAGTCCCTGGTCGTCGCGTAGAGCATGCGGTTGTAGGTGGAGCCGGTGTGGTCCGGGTCGTCGGCGGCGTACAGCTTCGACGCCCAGAACACCACGTACGCGTGCAGCCGGCTGTCCCAGTAGGCCTCCGGCGCCCAGGTGTTGCCCGCGTTGTCGGGCGCCACCTTCACCAGCCGCTGGTCGGTCCAGTGGACCAGGTCGGTGGACTCCCACACCATGACCGACTTGCTGCCGTGCCGCTGGACCTGGTCCCAGCTGCCGCTGCTGTTGCGGTACATCCGCAGGTCGGTGGCGATGAGGTAGAACTTGTCGCCCTTGGGGGAGCGGATCACGAACGGGTCGCGCAGGCCCTTCTCCCCGATGGTCGAGGTCAGCACCGGCTGCCCGCCGTTCAGCTCCCGCCAGTGCAGCGGGTCGTTGCCCTGGCTGAGCGCGTAGCGGATCTGCTCGCCGTCGGCCGTGCCCTCGCCGGTGAAGTAGACGAACAGATAGCCCGCGTACTTCGACCGCGCGGTGTCCGCGGAGCCGGGCGGGGCGGCCACCAGGGTGAGGAGCAGGGCGAGGAGCGGGAGCAGCGGTGTTCTGAGACGCATGACCGTCCTGTGTGGGCGTGAGGGTTTCTGTTGGCTGCTGTGCGTTCTGGGAGTGTCACCAGTGGGGCCCACGACGTCAATCGGTGTGCGACCGCCCGGGGCGGCCGAAAGTTTCGGTCGGACCGAGGCTGCGGGCCCGCGCCCGACGGGGCGCGGGGAACTGCGCGAACGGCCCACCACCGGGCCGCACTCGCACGGTTACGAGTCACCGCCCGAGCCGTTCCGCGCATGCGCGGCGAAGTCACCGGTCACCGCGCAGGTGCGCCCCCCGGCCACACCGGTCATGACATACCTGTCGGCGCCCGCGTCGCGCCCCCCGCGCGCATGGTCGTACTGCCCCGCGAACACCCACTCACCCGCCGGCACCGTACGCCCCTGCCTGAGCGTCCACGTGTAGACGACGAACCCGTCCTTCTCCGTGACGCTCTGGCTGAAGTCGCCCTCCGGCAGCGAACGCCAGGCACCCGTCGACGTGACGCCACCGGTCTGGGCGATCCTCAACTCGACGGTGAGGGAGGTCAGTTCCGTGGAGGTCTTCAGGGTCAGGTTGCTCTGCGCCCAGAACTCGTTGCTGTGCGGGTCCACCGAGCCGTCCGACCACAGGGGACCGTCCCGCTCGGCGCGCGCCACCGGCGGCTCGGCCGTGGCGGTGGCCTCCGGGGTGCGGGACGGGGAGGAGCCGGGCGTGCGGGACGGCTGGGCGGCACCGCCCTTGCTGGGCACCGGGTCCGCCGGGGGAACGGGGGCACGGGTCGTCGGCGCGGGTGACGCGGAGGGCGTCGGCGACACCGCCACCGTCTGCCGGGCCGGCGGGTCGTCCTTCACCGCGGACGCCACCGCGTAGCCCCCGACCGCGAGCACACCGGCGACCGCGGCCGTCGCGGTGACCACCCGGAACCAGCCGAACACCGGCGGGCGTGCGGCCCGGTGGTCGGGGCGGGACCCCGCGGCCATGCCGCGCTCCACCCGGGCCAGGATGCGCGCGCGGTCGGGTGCGTGGGCCTCGGCCGCCTCGTGCAGCCGGGCGCGCACCGTACCCACCGAGATCCCGAGCGCCAGCGCGGTGTCCTTCTCCGACAGGTCGAACGCGTGCCGGAGCACCACGCAGGCCCGCTTCCGGAACGGCAGCCGGCGCAGCGCCCCCTGGACGTCCACCACCCCGGCGACGTCCGGGTTCTCGGTCCGCTCCTCGCCGCGCGGCCAGAACAGGGCGATCCGCCGCCGCTGGCGCACCGCGCCGCGGATCCGGGTGCGGGCCAGGTTGGCGACCACGCCCCGGGAGTACGCCACCGGATGGTCGGCGGCGCGCACCCGGTCCCAGCGGTGCCACAGCGCCAGCAGCGCGTCCGCCGCGAGGTCGTCGACGGCGTCCGCCTCACCGGTCAGCAGATGGGCGAGGCGGGCGAGTTCGGCGTAATGCCGTTCGAAGAAGGCATGGAACTCCGCGGAGGCTGCGTCGTCGACGACCGTGCCCACGGGTGACCTCTTCTCGATCGTGCTCGTACGAGGGGTCGGGCGTCGTACGGAGGACCGAACTCGACTGCGTAGCACGGGTCGTCGGGCGGAGGGGGCCGGCCGCGGAGTGCTGAACGGCCCCCTCGGGAAACCTACTTGAGTGCGGCCCGCATCATCGCCCTGGCGACCGGTGCCGCCAGCCCGTTGCCGCTGACCTCGGACCGCGCCGCGTCCGACTGCTCCACCATCACGGCGACGGCGACCTCCTTGCCGTTGCCGTCGGACTTGCCGTAGGAGGTGAACCAGGCGTACGGCGTCTTGCTGTTGTTCTCGCCGTGCTGTGCGGTGCCGGTCTTGCCGCCGACGGTCACCCCGTCGATCAGCGCGTTCGTGCCGGTGCCCTCCTTGACCACCGTCTCCATGGCCGACTGCAGCTGTTCGGCGGTGGTGGAGCTGACGATCTCCGTCGTGTCCGCGCCGTCGTCGTAGTCCTTCAGCACATCACCGCCGCTGTCGGTGATCTGCGAGACCATGTGGGGCGATACCAGCTTGCCGCCGTTGGCGATGGCCGCGGAGACCATGGCCATCTGCAGGGGGGTGGCCGTGACGTCGAACTGGCCGATGCCGGACAGGGCCGTCTGGGCCTTGTCCATGCCGGAGGGGTAGACGCTCGGGTAGGCCCGCACCGGCACGTCCCGCTCGTCGTCGTTGAAGCCGAACTTCTCGGCCATGGCCCGGACCTTGTCCTGCCCCAGCTCGACGGCCATGTGACCGAAGACGTTGTTGCACGAGTACCGCAGGGCGACCCGGATCGAGGCGTTCTTGCACGGCGCCGACTTGCTCTCGTTCGGCAGCTCGCGCACGGTGCCCGGCATGATGTACGGATCGGGGCTGTCGGTGGGCTCGTCCACGTTCTTGTACAGCCCGTCCTCCAGCGCGGCGGCCGCGACGACCAGCTTGAACGTCGAGCCCGGCGGCAGCGGCTGGCGCAGCGCGCGGTTGGTGAGCGGCTTGTCCTCGTCGGCGTTGAGCGTCTTCCAGGCCGTGCCGGCCGTGTTCGCGTCGGTGAGCGAGGAGGGGTCGTACGACGGCGTCGACACCACCGCGAGAATCCTGCCGGTCTTCGGGTCGATCGCGACGGCCGCGCCCTTGTTGCCGCCGAGCGCGCGGTAGGCCGCCTTCTGCACGGCCGGGTCGATCGTCGTGAGCACGTCGCCCGGCTCGGCCCGCTCCCCGGTGACGGTGTCCATCACCGTCCTGAGCCGGTTGTCCGTGCCGTTGAGCAGGTCCTTGTGGACGCCCTCCAGCTGGGTGGGGGCGTAGGCCTGCGAGGCGAAGCCCGTCACCGCCGCGTACAGCTTGCCGTCCTTGTACGTCCGCTTGTACGCGAGGTCGCTTCCCTTCGTCCGCGCCGAGCCGGTGATCGCATCCCCGGCCACGATGATGTTCCCGAGGGGCCGCGAGTAGGTCGCGATCGCGTTCCGCCGGTTGTCGTTGTCGTCCGCGAGGGCCTTGCCGTCGTAGTACTGCAGCCATGTCGCCCTGACCAGCAGGGCGAGCACGAGCAGCAGCGTGAAGACGGACGCCCGCCTGATCGTCTTGTTCATCCCGCTGGAAAGACGATCGGAACCGGGGGGATCGTTCCCGTACGCCCGGATTTCTCATCCGGCGTTCAGGAAGCGCGCAGCACCAGCACGACCTCCTCGATGTCCCGGCCCCGCGCGTTCGCGTACCCCCGGGCCCGGGCCGCCTCGCGGAAGCCGCACTTCTCCAGCACGCGCAGCGAGGCGCCGTTGTCGGCCGCCGCCCGGGCGTACAGCGGCCGTTCCGGGACCTCGGCGAGCAGGGCCCGCAGCGCGGCCGTCGCCACGCCCCGGCCCCAGTACGCACGGTCGATCCAGTACGTCACCTCGCGCTCGCCGGCCACCCCGTAGACGGCCGCGCTGCCGGCCACCTCCCCGTCGGCCAGGACCGTGCGCAGCACGTCGGAGGAGTTCCGCAGACGCTGCCAGTAGGCCGCGAAGGCCGCCCGGTCGTGCGGGTCCTCCGGGCCGAAGGCGGCCATCCGGGCGGCCTCCGGGTCGGTCATCTGCCGGTGGAACACGGCCAGATCGTCGTCCTCCACGGCCCGCAGCGTGATCTTCATGCCGCCGAGCCTACGGTCCCGGACTCAGAGCCTGCGGGTCGCCAGCGTCAGCCGGTCCCGTGCGTCGAACAGCGCGTCCTTGATCATCTGCTCGTGGGCGGGGGTGAGCCGGGCCACCGGCACCGAGCAGCTGATGGCGTCGCGCGCGGGCGTGCGGTACGGGATCGCCACGCCGAAGCAGCGCAGGCCCAGGGTGTTCTCCTCGCGGTCGACCGCGAAGCCCTGGTCCCGGATCTGGTGCAGCTCCTCGATGAGCCGCTCCCGGTCGGTGAGGGTGTTCTCGGTGAGCGCGGGCAGCGTCTCCGGCAGGAGCTTGCGGACCTGCTCGTCGGTGTAGGTGGCGAGGATCGCCTTGCCGAGCGAGGTGGAGTGGGCCGGGAGCCGGCGGCCGACGCGGGTGAAGGGGCGCAGATAGTGCTGGGACTGGCGGGTGGCCAGGTACACCACGTTCGTCCCGTCGAGCCGGGCCAGGTGGATGGTCTCCGTGGTGTCGTCGGAGAGCCGGTCCAGGGTCGGGCGGGCGGCGGCCACCACCTCGTCGCCGTCGATGTACGACGTGCCGACCAGCAGCGCCCGCACCCCGATGCCGTACCGCGTGCCCGTCGCGTCCGTCTCCACCCAGCCCAGCTCCACGAGGGTGCGCAGCAGCATGTAGAGGCTGGACTTGGGGTATCCCACGGCCTCCTGGACGGCCGCGAGGGAGTGCATGCCGGGCTTGCCCGCGAAGAACTCGAGCAGTTCCACGGTCCGTACCGCGGACTTGACCTGCGCCCCGCCGCCTGTGTCGCCTGCCGTCATCGCCTTTGGCCCCTTCGTTCGACGAGGACTGAGTTATATAGTCTCCGAGCAGCATATTCACGATCAGAGACGGTGTTCAGTATATCGAACGCCCGGGAGGGATCCGCGGTGGCAGCAGCACCAGTCTGGAGTGTCGACCCGCGCACCGGGAAGCAGCGTGAACAGGTTGCGGTGGAGGCCACAGCCCAGGAGGTGGACGCCGCGGTCCGCGCGGCCCACGCCGCGCGCGGTGCCCTGGCCGACCGCACGGTCCGCGCCGCCTTCCTGCGCTCCGCCGCCGCGGGCCTGGACGCGGCCCGGGACGGCCTGGTCGGGACCGCCGACGCCGAGACCGCGCTCGGCCCGGCCCGGCTGACCGGCGAACTCGCCCGGACCACGTACCAGTTGCGGGCCTTCGCCGACATCGTCGACGAGGGCGCCTTCCTCGACGTCATCATCGACCACCCCGACGACACGGCCACCCCGCCCATCCCGGACCTGCGCCGTTACAAGGTGCCGCTCGGCGTCGTCGCCGTCTACTCCGCCTCCAACTTCCCCTTCGCCTTCTCCGTGGCCGGCGGCGACACCGCGAGCGCGCTGGCCGCGGGCTGCCCGGTCGTGGTCAAGGCCCACCCCGACCACCCGGGCCTGTCCGAGCTGGTCGCCAAGGTGCTGCGCCGGGCCGCCGCCGAACACGGCATCCCCGAGGGCGTGCTCGGCCTCGTGCACGGCTTCGAGGCGGGCATCGAGCTGATCAGGCACCCGCTGGTCGCCGCGGCCGGCTTCACCGGCTCGGTGCGGGGCGGCCGGGCCCTCTTCGACGCCGCCGCCGCGCGTCCGGTGCCGATCCCGTTCCACGGCGAGCTGGGTTCGCTGAACCCGGTGCTGGTCACCGAGGCCGCCGCGGCCGAGCGGGCCGAGGAGATCGGCGGCGGGCTCGCCGGGTCGATGACCCTCGGCGTGGGCCAGTTCTGCGTCAAGCCCGGCCTGGTGCTGGTGCCGTCCGGCGCGGCGGGCGACCGGCTGGTGAAGTCCCTGACCGACGCCGTCAGCGACACCGACGCCGGGGTGCTGCTCGACCACCGCATGCGGGACAACTTCATCGCCGGCGTGGCCGAGCGGGCGCAGTTGCCGGAGGTGGACGCGCCGGTCACCCCGGGCGCGGGGGGCGAACACTCGGTCAGCGCCGGGTTCCTCACGGTGCCGGCGGAGAAGCTGTGCGCGGAGGGGGCGTACGACCTGCTGCTGGAGGAGTGCTTCGGGCCGGTCACCGTGGTGGCCCGCTACGCGTCCGAGGACGAGGCGACGACCGTGCTGTCGCGGCTGCCGGGCAACCTCACGGCGACCGTCCAGCTGTCCTCCGAGGAGGCCGCGGGGCAGGGGCGGGGACCGGAACTGCTGGCCGAGTTGACGCCGTTGGCCGGGCGGGTGCTGGTCAACGGCTGGCCGACGGGTGTCGCGGTGGCGCCGGCCCAGCATCACGGCGGGCCGTACCCCGCGACCACCTCCACGTCCACCTCGGTGGGGGGTACGGCCGTCGAGCGCTGGCTCCGGCCCGTCGCGTACCAGAACGCGCCCGAGGCCCTGCTGCCGGCCGAGCTGAAGGACGACAACCCCCTCGGGCTTCCCCGGCGGTTCAACGGGGTTCTGCAGCGGTGACGCAGTGGGAGCTTCCCGAACTGCCCTTCCCGCTCGCGCCTCACGGGCCGGACGGCTCCTGGTCCTATGCGGACGGCGTGCTCACCGGGTCGGCCGGGGCCCGGCAGGACCGGTTCGTGCCGCCCACCGGGGAAGACCTCGAACCCGCTGCGGACGCGCCCCGGCTGCTCGGGGCACCCGAGGGGGACTTCCGGCTGGCCGCGCGGGTCACCGTGGGGTTCCGTGCCGCCTTCGACGCCGGGGTGCTGTACGTCCATGCCGGTGAGCGGGCCTGGGCCAAGCTGTGTCTGGAGTACTCCCCGGACGTGCCGACCGTCTGCACGGTGGTCACCCGGGGGCACTCCGACGACGCCAACTCCTTCACGGTGGACGGGGACTCGGTGTGGCTGCGGGTCAGCCGCACCGGGCGGGCCCTCGCCTTCCACGCCTCCCCGGACGGCGAGCGCTGGACCTTCGTCCGGCTCTTCACCCTCGGTGAGGAGACCGGCACGGCGCTCGTCGGGTTCATGACCCAGTCGCCGGTGGGGGAGGGCTGCGCGGTGACGTTCGACCACATCACGTTCGGCACCGGCGCACCGGACGACCTGCGCGACGGCAGCTGAGGAACGACTCCGGGACGAACCGGCCGACCTCGCCCCGCCGCACCGACGCCGGCCCGCTCGGCCGGTACCGCATCCACGGCACGGCCGGCGCGCAGCCGGCCGCCTCCGGCAACGGGAGGACCGGCCGCGGGCGGCGCCCCATCTGATCCATGGGCGGCCGGGTGGTTGCCGGCGGTGGCCCGGCGCGCTGGGTGCGTGCACCCGGTCCGCCGTGCCGGTCGGGCTCGTCGGGAGCGCCTGCCGGGTGCGGTGCAGCCGGTACCTGGTCCATGGCGGCCGGGCGGGTCTGCGGCGGTGCTCCGGCGCGCTGGATGCGTGCACCCGGTCCGCCGCGCCGGTCGGGCTCGTCCGGAGCGCCCGGCGGGTGTGGTTCAGCCGGTGCCTGGTCCGCGGGCGGCCGGGCGGTCTCCGGCGGTGCTCCGGCGCGCTCGGGGCGCGTGTCCGGTTCGTCGTGTCGGGCGGGCTTCTCCCGCGTGCTGAGCTGGGCTGGTTCCGGTGGGCGGAACCGGGTGGCGGGTGGTCGCGTCCTTCGGGGCATGATCAATGACCGTGTCAGGGGCACCAGGGTGATCCGCACCGCCCTGCCCGCCGAGGCGGAGCGGATCGCCGCACTGCACCGCAGGGCCCGCTCGACGTACTACCCCGACGGCCTGCCGGACGACGGCATCGACTGGACCGCCGCCTGGCGCGGCGCCGTCGAGCGGCCCGACGGGCAGGTGCTGTGCGTCGTGGAGGAGGGCGCGATCACCGGCATCGCCTCCTTCCGGCCCCCGGAGGACGGCCCCGCCGGCACGGTCAAGCTGTACCAGTTCCACGTCGACCCCGACCGCTGGCGCCGCGGCATCGGTGCGGCCCTGCACGCGGCCTGCGTCGAGCAGTGGCGAGCCGAGGGCCGGAGCCGGGCCGTCCTCGACGTGCACGTGGACAACCGGCGCGCCCACGCCTTCTACGCCCGCCAGGGCTGGCTCCCGGACCCCGCGAACCCGCCCGCCGACGGCGACCACCACCTCTTCCTGCACTTCTCCGTGCCGCCCCGGGAATGAAACGGCCTGCTTGAACGTTCACGTACCGGTCGGGGAGAGCCCCCGCACCCGTACGACCCGAAGAGAGCCGAAGACATGCGCGTCGAGATCTGGAGCGACATCGCCTGCCCCTGGTGCTACGTGGGCAAGGCCCGCTTCGAGAAGGCGCTGGCTGCCTTCCCGCACCGCGACCAGGTCGAGGTCGTGCACCGCTCCTTCGAGCTGGACCCGGACCGCGCCAAGGGCGACGTCCAGCCGGTCATCACCATGCTGACCAGGAAGTACGGCATGAGCGAGGCGCAGGCCCAGGCCGGCGAGGACAACCTGGGCGCGCAGGCCGGCGCCGAGGGCCTGGACTACCGCACCCGGGGCCGCGACCACGGCAACACCTTCGACATGCACCGCCTGCTGCACTTCGCCAAGGAACACGGCCGGCAGGACGAGCTGATCCAGATCCTCTACCGGGCGAACTTCGCCGAGGAGCGGTCCCTCTTCACCGAGGGCGACGCACGCCTGGTGGAGCTGGCCGCCGAGGCCGGCCTGGACGCCGAGGCCGCCCGCGCGGTGCTCGCCGACCCGGACGCGTACGCCGACGAGGTCCGCGCCGACGAGCGCGAGGCCGCCCGACTCGGCGCCACCGGTGTGCCGTTCTTCGTCCTCGACCGCACCTACGGCGTCTCCGGCGCCCAGCCCGCCGAGGTCTTCACCCAGGCGCTGACCCAGGCCTGGGGCGAGCGCTCTCCGCTGAAGCTGGTCGACCAGGGCGACGCCGCGGCCTGCGGCCCGGATGGGTGCGCGGTGCCGCAGCACGGCTGAAACCGCAGGTCGCGGCGGTCGTATAAGCGACGCTAAGGGGAACCACGTAAAAGTTCGCAATGGACGGGTGGTTCCCCGGGCCGCAGAGTGGACCCATGGAGACCACGGAGACGTTCGAGAGCCTCGTCCGCGCCGAGTTCAGTCCGAAGAGCAGCTACCTCAACACCGCGAGCAACGGCCTGCTGCCCGCCCGCACCGTCGCCGCCCTCCAGGAGGCCGCGCTGCTGCGGGCCGAGGGCCGGCCGCTGACCTCCCTGTACGAGGACGTGGAGGCGAGCCGGGCCGCGTTCGCCCGGCTCGCCGGCGTCCCGGCCGACCGGGTCGCGGCGGGCGCCTCGGTCGCCGCGCACACCGGCGTGATCGCCGCCTCGCTGCCCGCGGGCGCCGAAGTCCTCACCGCCGAGGACGACTTCACCTCCGTGCTCAACCCCTTCCACGTCCGCGGCGACCTCAAGGTCCGCACGGTCCCGCTGGAGCGGATCGCCGAGTCCGTCCGCCCGGGCACCGCGCTGGTCGCGGTCAGTGCCGCCCAGTCCGCCGACGGGCGGATCGCCGACCTGCCCGCCCTACGCGAGGCCGCCCGCGCCCACGGCGCCCGCACCTACGTCGACTTCTCCCAGGCCGCCGGCTGGCTGCCGATGGACGCGGACGCCTACGACTTCACCGCCGCCGTCACCTTCAAGTGGCTGCTCGGCCCGCACGGCGCGGCCTTCCTCACCGTCCCCGAGGACTTCGGCGGACTGACCCCGCTGCTCGCGGGCTGGGTCGCGGCGGAGCGGCCGTGGGACAGCTGCTACGGCCCGGTCGCCGAACTGGCCCACTCCGCCCGGCGGTTCGACCTCACCCACGCCCTGTTCACCTACGCGGGGCTGCGGCGCTCGCTGGAACTGATCGAGGAACTCGGCGTGGACGCCGTGCACGCCCATGACGTCGCCCTCGCCGACCGGTTCCGGGCGGGACTCGCCGACCTCGGCCACGAACCGGTGCCCGCCCCCGGCTCGGCGATCGTCTCCGTCCCCGGACTCGGCTTCCGCCAGCCGGAGTTGAGCGAGGCCGGCATCGAGGTCTCCGACCGCGCCGGCAACCTGCGCGCGGCCTTCCACCTCTACACCACGGCCGCGGACGTGGACCGGCTGCTGGACGCGCTGTCCCGCTGACACGACCGGGCCGGGGCCTCCCGTCCCACACGAGGAGGCCCCGGTCCGGTGGTCGGAGGCCGGCTAGCGCACCGGGGTGAAGTCCCTCGCCCCGATGAACTCCGGCCGGCGCACCGGCGCCGCGAACGGCTCCACCGCCGTGTTCTCCACGCTGTTGAACACGATGAAGACGTTGCTGCGCGGGAACGGCGTGATGTTGTCGCCGGAGCCGTGCATGGCGTTGCAGTCGAACCAGGTCGCCGAACCGGCCTTGCCGGTGAACAGCCGGATGCCGTACTCGCTCGCCAGCGCGGTCAGCGCCTCGTCCGACGGCGTGCCCGCGTCCTGCATCTGGAGGGACTTCTTGTAGTTGTCCTTCGGCGTGGCGCCGGCGCAGCCCAGGAACGTCCTGTGCGAACCCGGCATGATCATCAGGCCGCCGTTGGTGTCGTAGTTCTCGGTCAGCGCGATCGAGACGGACACCGTGCGCATGTGGGGCAGGCCGTCCTCGGCGTGCCAGGTCTCGAAGTCCGAGTGCCAGTAGAAGCCGCTCGCGCCGAAGCCCGGCTTGACGTTGATCCGGGACTGGTGGACGTACACGTCCGAACCGAGGATCTGCCGGGCCCGGCCGACCACACGCGGATCGCGGACGAGCTTCGCGAACACCTCGCTGATCCGGTGCACCTCGAAGACCGAGCGGATCTCCTGGGACTTCGGCTCCACGATGGAGCGCTCGTCGGCCCGGATCGCCGGGTCGGCGACCAGCCGGTCCAGCTCACGCCGGTACACCTCGACCTCGTCCGGGGTGATCAGCTGGTCGACGGCGAGGAAGCCGTCCCGCTCGTACGCCTGGAGGTCGGTGGCCGGGATCGGGCCGGGGGTGTCCGGGGAGCCCCAGACGACCGGGTCCTGGCGGGGGACGGTCACCTCGCCGGTGCCGCGGGTGGGGTACAGATCGGTGACGATGGCAGTGGTCATCGTGTGTCACACCTCCTCGGGCTCGGTGAGCAGCGGGTAGACGCCGTTCTCGTCGTGGTCCTCCCAGCCGGTGACCGGCGGGTTGAACACGCAGAGGCAGTGGAAGTCCTCCTTGACGCGCAGCGTGTGCCGCTCGTGCCCGTCGAGGAGGTACATGGTGCCGGGGGTGATGGTGTACGTCTTCCCGGCCTCGTGGTCGGTGAGTTCGGCCTCGCCCTGGGTGCAGACGACCGCCTCGATGTGGTTGGCGTACCACATCGACGTCTCGGTCCCGGCGTAGAGAATCGTTTCGTGCAGGGAGAAGCCGACCCGCTCCTTGGCGAGGACGATCCGCTTGCTCTCCCAGGTGCCGGACTTCGCTCTGACGTGCCGGTCGGTGCCTTCGATGTCCTTGAAGGATCGGACGATCATGGGGGTGCGTTTCCTCCTTGCTGTCAGGCGGTTTCCCGGACGGCGCGGGCGAGGACGCTCAGGCCCTCGTCCAGCTCGTCGGGGGTGATGGTGAGGGCGGGCAGCAGCTTGACGACCTCGCCCTCGGGGCCGGACGTCTCGATGAGCAGCCCGAGGTCGAAGGCGCGCCGCGCGATCCGCGAGGCCCGCTCCTTGTCGCGGAACTCCAGGCCCCACACGAGCCCGCGCCCGCGGTACTCCTTCACGTCGGCGAGGTTCTCCTCGGTGATCGAGATGAGGGCCTGCTCGACCTGTTCGCCCCGGGCGCGGGTCTGCTTCTCCATGGCGGAGCCGTCGGCCCAGTAGGTCTCCAGGGCCGCGGTGGCGGTGACGAAGGCGGGGTTGTTGCCGCGGAAGGTGCCGTTGTGCTCGCCCGGCTCCCACACGTCCAGCTCGGGCTTGAACAGGCACAGCGACATCGGCAGCCCGTAACCGCTGATCGACTTCGACACGGTGACGATGTCCGGGGTGATCCCGGCCTCCTCGAAGGAGAAGAAGGCGCCGGTGCGGCCGCAGCCCATCTGGATGTCGTCGACGATCAGCAGCATGTCCTGCCGCTCGCACAGCTCCTTCAGCGCGCGCAGCCACTCCAGGCGGGCGACGTTGATGCCGCCCTCGCCCTGCACCGTCTCCACGATCACCGCGGCCGGCCGGTTCAGGCCCGAGCCCTGGTCCTCCAGCAACCGCTCGAACCACAGGAAGTCCGGGACCGTGCCGTCGAAGTAGTTGTCGAACGGCATGGGCGTGCCGTGCACCAGCGGGATGCCGGCACCGGCCCGCTTGAACGCGTTGCCGGTCACCGCCAGCGACCCCAGCGACATGCCGTGGAAGGCGTTGGTGAACGACACGATCGCCTCGCGCCCCTTCACCTTCCGCGCCAGCTTCAGCGCCGACTCCACGGCGTTGGTGCCCGTCGGGCCCGGGAACATGACCTTGTACGGCAGGTCACGCGGGCGCAGCACCAGGTCCTGGAAGGTCCGCAGGAACGACCGCTTCGCCGTGGTCGACATGTCCAGACCGTGCGTGACACCGTCACGCTCCAGGTAGTCGATCAACGCCCGTTTGAGCACGGGGTTGTTGTGACCGTAGTTGAGTGATCCGGCACCGGCGAAGAAGTCGAGGTACGCATGACCGTCCTCGTCGTACATCCGGCTGCCCTGCGCACGGTCGAAGACGGTGGGCCAGCCGCGGCAGTAGCTGCGCACCTCGGACTCGAGGGTCTCGAAGACGCTGAGGTCGGGCTGGGTGATGGTCACGGTGAATCGCTCCTCAGTGGGCGGTGAAGTCGGTCAGCGGGCCGATGCGGTAGAGGACTTCGGGGTCGTGCGGGCCGTCCGGGAACAGGTCGGAGGGGAACAGCACCTCGCGGGTGACCCCGGCGCCGTGCCGCTCGGCGAACGAGGTGAACAGCCGCTCGGAGGCGGTGTTGCCGGGCGTGATGGTGGTCTCCAGCTCGGTGATGCCGCGTTCGGCGGTGAGCCGGGCGGTCAGCCCGTCCAGCAGTCGGGCGGCGATGCCGAGGCCCCGGTGCCCGGGGTCCACGGCCACCTGCCAGACGAGCAGGGTGCGGGGGCGGTCCGGGCGCAGGTATCCGGTGACGAAGCCGACCGGCTCCCCGTCCGCACCGCGCGCCACCGCCGAGGTGCCGGCGAAGTCCCGGCACCACAGCACATAGCTGTAGGAGGAGTTCAGATCGAGGGTTTTCGAGTCCTTGGCGAGACGCCAGAGCGCGGCTCCGTCGGTCGTCGCCGGCCGTTCGATGAGCAGGTCTGCTGGTGCGGCAGTCATGCGGCACGAATTTAGCGAGGCGAATTCGAAAATGCACGGGAGTGGTCGACGGGGTCGTGCGCCGGTTCGGCGGTATGTCCGGAATGCCCCTGGGAAAACCGGTGCAAATCACCCCTGCTGTGGACTGTGTCACAGGCCGGAAACCGTCGGAAATCGGTCGGCAAACTTCCCTGTTTAGCTCTGCAAAAAGCGGGCAGAAGAAGACGGGAAGCTATCGCCCGCAGAATTGGCGGAGATTGTGAAAGTAATTGGAATTCAAGATGAGAAAACGGCCCGCGCGGTGTGCGCGAGCCGTTTTCGGTGCGTTCCGGAGTGATGACGGAACGCCGGTCACCGCCATGCGTTCTCCACGGCCCGCCGGGCGGCTGCCGGGTCCACCGGCAGACCCTGCCCGGCGAGCGCCGCGCCCAGTGCCGCCAGGGAGTCCTGGACCGCGTCCCGCGTCGCGTCGGGGCCGTAGTGGTTGACGCGGATCATCTCCTTCGCCAGGGCGCCGCCCCCGGCCGCCAGCGGCAGCGCCGGCTCGGACGCCAGGGCCCGGGCCACCAGCTCCGAGGCCACCACCCCGGACGGCACCCGCAGGGTCGTGGCGACCGGCGCCGCGTCCCGCTCCTCGTACACGTACGGCTCCAGGCCCCCGCCGAGCGCCACCGCACCCGCCCGCGAGGCCAGCGCGGCGCGCCGGTGCCGGGTCATCACCGTCTCCAGGCCGGCCGACTCGATCCGCTCCAGACACGCCTCCAGCGCCAGCATCTCCAGCTGGGCCGGAGCGTGCGGCAGCGCCTTGCGGCCGGCGTCGATCCAGCGCTCCTTCCAGTCCAGCAGGGACAGGTAGGAGCGGCGCGGGGCGTTCGGGTTGGCGGCCATCCGGGCCCACGCCCGCTCGCTCACCGAGATCGCCGACACCCCCGCCGGCCCGCCCATCGCCTTCTGCGCACCGATCACGCACAGGTCCACGCCCCACGCGTCCGGCAGCACCGGCTCGGCGCCCACGGAGGCCACCGCGTCCAGGTAGAAGAGGGCGCCCTGCGCCCGTACCACCTCGCCGATCTCCGCGACCGGGTTGGTGTTGCCGGTCGCCGCCTCGGCGTGCACCAGCGACACGAAGTCGATCTCCGGGTGCTCGGCGAACGCCTCCCGGACCTGCTCGGCGCTCACCGCCGTGTGGAAGGGGACGGAGAGGTCGTACACCGTGGCGCCGGCGTCGCGCAGCCAGGAGCCGAAGGTCTGGCCGTACGGGCCCGTGATCACGTTCAGGGCCACCGTGCCCGGACCGGCCGCCGCCCGGATCGCGCCCTCCAGTGGCAGCAGCGCCTCGCCCTGCGTGATCAGGACGTCCTGCCGGGTGTCCAGCAGCCGGGCGACCCCGTCCTCGATGGCGGCGAAACGCTCGGCGGTGAGCGGGGGCAGATCGAGGAAGGGGTGGGTCACGGCGGTGCTCTCTTCGCTCTCGGGAGGTCGACTCCACCGATCTTAGGTCGAAAGGCCTCGTGGCCATCGGTTTGATTTGAGAGACTCAAACCCTTCCTTATAATCGGAAGCCACAGTTCCCCCACAGGAGATCTCCCCATGAAAACGCTCGCAGGGCGCCGGACCCGCCTTCTGGCCGCCACCACCGCGACCGCCGCACTCGTGCTCGTCGCGGCCGGCTGCTCCTCCAGCGACTCGGGGAGCGGCAAGACCACCGTCAAGGGCGTCCACCTCGCCAAGGCCGGTCAGCTGACCACCTGCACCCACCTGCCCTACCCGCCGTTCCAGTCGGAGGTGAACGGCAAGGTGCAGGGCTTCGACGTCTCCCTCATCGACCTCGTCGCCAAGGACCTCGGCGTCAAGCAGCAGATCCTCGACACGCCCTTCGAGAACTTCAAGACCGGCGCCTTCCTGAACTCCGGGGAGTGCGACCTGGCCGCCGCCGGCATGACCATCACCGACGAGCGCAAGAAGAACGTCGACTTCTCCGACCCGTACTTCGAGGCCACCCAGGCCGTCCTGGTCGACAAGAGCAGCGGGATCAACTCGCTCGCCGACGTCAAGGCCAAGGGCAAGAAGCTCGGCGCCCAGGCGCAGACCACCGGCGAGGACTACGTCAAGGGCAAGGGCTACGACCCGATCTCCTTCGAGTCCTCCGACGCCGTCCTCAACGGCCTGCGCACCGGCCAGGTCCAGGCCGTCGTCATCGACTACCCGGTCGTCCAGGGCTGGCTGAAGGACAAGGCCAACGCGGACAAGTTCAAGGTCGTCGACAACCTCAAGACCGGTGAGCAGTACGGCTTCACCGTCAAGAAGGGCAACAAGGCGCTGCTCGACGCCATCAACAAGGCCCTCAAGGACGCCAAGGCCGACGGCACGTACAAGAAGATCTACGAGAAGTGGATCGGCCCGTACAACCCGTCCGCGGCCTCCCCCGCCGCCTCATGACCGACACGGACGTACGACTGCAACCGCGGAAAAAGGGACTGACCCGGCGCCAGAAGCGCAGCGTCTCGCGGGGCGTGCAGTACGCCGTCTTCGCCGCCGCCGTGATCGCCTTCGCGGTCACGGCGGACTGGGGCCGGCTGCAGAACCAGTTCGCGCAGGCCGACATCGCCCGGCAGATGTTCCCGGACGTCGTCACGCTGGCGCTGAAGAACACCGTGCTCTACACGCTGTCCGGCTTCGTCGTCGGCCTCGTCCTCGGCATGGTGATCGCGCTGATGCGGCTGTCGTCCGTGGGCCCGTACCGCTGGCTGGCGGGCGTCTACATCGAGATCTTCCGCGGCCTGCCCGCCCTGCTGATCTTCATCTTCGTCGGCGTGGCCGTCCCGCTGGCCTTCCCCGGCACGGAGATCCCGGGCGGCACCTACGGCAAGGTCGCCATCGCGCTCGGCCTGGTCTCGGCCGCCTACATGGCCGAGACCATCCGCGCCGGCATCCAGGCCGTGCCCAGGGGACAGATGGAGGCGGCCCGGTCGCTCGGCTTCTCGCCCGCCAAGGCGATGGTCTCCATCATCATCCCGCAGGCCTTCCGGATCATCCTGCCGCCGCTCACCAACGAACTCGTCCTGCTCTTCAAGGACTCCTCGCTGGTGCTGTTCCTCGGCGTCACCCTGGAGGAGCGGGAACTGTCCAAGTTCGGCCGCGACCTCGCCAGTACGACCGCCAACTCCACGCCGATCCTGGTCGCGGGCCTGTGCTACCTGCTGGTCACCATCCCGATCAGCTTCGTCGTCCGCCGTATGGAAGCCAAGGCCCAGGAGGCGATCCGGTGAGCCGCCCGGAGATCGAGGTCCGCGGACTGCACAAGTCCTTCGGCGACAACGAGGTGCTGCGCGGCATCGACCTGGAGATCGGCCAGGGCGAGGTCGTCTGCGTCATCGGCCCCTCCGGCTCCGGCAAGTCGACGCTGCTGCGCTGCGTGAACCTGCTGGAGGAGCCCACCAAGGGCCAGGTCTTCGTCGGCGGCACCGAGGTGACCGACCCCGACGTCGACATCGACGCCGTACGCCGCCGCATCGGCATGGTCTTCCAGCAGTTCAACCTCTTCCCGCACCTGAGCGTCACCGAGAACCTCACGCTGCCCCAGCGCCGGGTCCTCGGGCGGGACAAGGCGACGGCCGCGCGCGTCGCCGCCGAGAACCTCGCCCGCGTCGGCCTCTCGGAGAAGGCGGACGCCTACCCGTCCTCCCTCTCCGGCGGCCAGCAGCAGCGCGTCGCCATCGCCCGCGCGCTCGCCATGGGCCCCGAGGTGATGCTCTTCGACGAGCCGACCTCCGCACTCGACCCGGAGCTGGTCGGCGACGTCCTCGCCGTCATGCGCCGGCTCGCGCAGGAGGGCATGACGATGATGGTCGTCACCCACGAGATGACCTTCGCCCGCGAGGTCGCCGACCGGGTCGTCTTCATGGACGGCGGCGTGATCGTCGAGGACGGCAGCCCGGACCGGGTGATCGGCGACCCGCAGCACGAGCGCACCCGGCACTTCCTCTCCCGGCTGCTCGACCCGGCGATGGCCGAGGTCGAGGAGGAGACCTCCGACCAGGTGGGGAAGTCCGAGCCGTAGGTCGTTAAGGTGCGGTGCATGAGCGATGGCGCGGTGCTGCACCTGAGGGGCAGGATTCTGGCGGGGCCCGAGGACGTCCGGGACGAACTGTGGGTGGTCGGCGGGCGGATCTCCTACGACCGCCCGGCCGGCGCCCGCGACGTCACCACGGTCGAGGGCTGGGCGCTGCCCGGCCTGGTCGACGCGCACTGCCACGTGGGCCTGGGCGCCGAGGGCCCGGTCGACGCGGACACCGCCGAGAAGCAGGCGCTCACCGACCGCGGGACGGGCACCCTGCTGATCCGGGACGCGGGCTCGCCCTCCGACACCCGCTGGATCGACGACCGGGACGACCTGCCGAAGATCATCCGGGCGGGCCGGCACATCGCCCGCACCCGCCGCTACATCCGCAACTACGCCTGGGAGGTCGAGCCGGACGACCTCGTGGCCTACGTCGGCCAGGAGGCCCGGCGCGGCGACGGCTGGGTCAAGCTGGTCGGCGACTGGATCGACCGCGACCTCGGCGACCTCGCCCCCTGCTGGCCGCGCGAGGCGGTGGAGGCGGCGATCGCCGAGGCCCACCGGTTCGGCGCCCGCGTCACCGCCCACTGCTTCGCCGAGAACTCCCTGCGCGACCTGGTCGAGGCGGGCATCGACTGCATCGAGCACGCGACCGGCCTCACCGAGGACCTGATCCCGCTGTTCGCCGAGCGGGGCGTCGCGATCGTCCCCACCCTCGTCAACATCGCCACCTTCCCGCGGCTCGCCGACGGCGGCGACAAGAAGTTCCCGCGCTGGTCCGCGCACATGCGCCGGCTGTACGAGCGGCGCTACGACACCGTCCGCGCCGCCTACGACGCCGGCATCCCGGTCTTCGTCGGCACGGACGCCGGCGGCTCACTGGCCCACGGCCTGGTCGCCGAGGAGGTCGCCGAACTGGTCGCCGCCGGCATCCCGCCGGTCGACGCCCTCGCCGCCACCAGCTGGGCCGCCCGCAGCTGGCTCGGCCGGCCCGGACTGGAGGAGGGCGCCCCGGCCGACCTCGTGGTGTACGAGGCCGACCCCCGGGCCGACGTACGGGTGCTGGCGGCGCCGCGACGGGTGGTGCTGAACGGGCGTGTCGTCGAGTAGACGTGCCCGTGACGCCGCTCTTTCGCATGGCCGTGCGGGAAATCCACGTTCGGGTGAAGTAGCCCTGGAACGCTGACCGTTCACCCACACCGGGGACAAGGTTGACGGGTCCCAAGCATGTTCCGTCTGGGGGTCCCACCGCCTTGAACAGCAACAACTTCCGCATGCCCGCACGCCGTCTCGCCGCGCTCGCGACGGTCACCGCCCTCACCGCGGCGCCCGCGGTCCTGGGCGCGGGCGCCGCGCACGCGACCGACGCCCACGGTCGCGCCTCCGCCGTCGTCCTGCGCACCGGGCTCGACGTGTCCCTGCTCGACAAGACCGAGAACGTCCCGCTCGCGGTCTCCCTCGACGAGGTCCAGGCACCGCGCAGCGCCGACCGGACCGCGCTGTCCGCCCGGCTCGACGGCGTGGACGGCGGCAAGCCGTTCACCGTCCTCGACGCGGACGTCGCCGAGGCCCGGGCCACGGTGGACAAGCGGCGGGCCGAGGGCTCGGTCCGGATCGCCCACGCCCGGCTGCACCTGCCCGGCCTGCCCCTGCTGTCCCTGATCGAGGCCGACACCGTCACCGCCGAGGCGACCTGTGCGGTCGGCAGGGCACCCACCGCCGCCGCGAACGTCCTCGGCGCCGTCACCGTCCTCGGCAAGCGCGTCACCCTCACCGCCGGCGGCCCGGCCGAGGTGAAGGTGCCCGGCGTCGGCGAGGTCCGCCTCGACCTCTCCCAGCGGCGCACCACGACCCGTACGGCCGCCGCGACCGCCCTCGAACTGAAGGTCTCCGTCAACCCCCTGAAGCTCGGCGTGGCCGAGGTGGAGGGCACGGTCACCCTGGCCAAGGCCACCTGCGAGTCCCCGATGGCCGCGCCCACCGGCACGCCGGTGCCGAGCCACGACCCGGCCGCCGGCCCCCGCCCCCAGGGCGGCGCCGCCGAGGCCGGCCTCGCGGAGACCGGCGGCGACCGGGCGACCCCCTACATCGCCGGCGGCGCGCTGGCCCTGCTGCTGGCGGGCGGCGGAGCGGTGACGCTGGCCCGCCGCAAGAGGAACTGACACCCCACCGCTGCCCGCGCCTCCGGCCGGGGAGCGGGCAGGCAGAGACCCCGGTACGGCACCAGGCGCCTCTCGGGTGGGCGGCTGCTTCTCGGACAGGTTGCGAGGTCGGCCGGCAGCCCCGCTTCGGCGCGTCGGTCGAGAGTTCTGGGGGCCTGGGGCGGGAGCGTCGAGGCCTGGGGCCTGGGGCCTGGGGCGGGAGCGTGGAGGCCTGGGGCCTGGGGCGGGAGCGTGGAGGCCTGGGGCCTGGGGCGGGAGCGTGGAGGCCTGGGGGCTTGGGGGCTTGGGGGCCTGGAGCGTGGGGCCTGGGCCTGGGCCCTCGCAGTCGACAGCCTCCCCGCCTCGGCCTCCCGGGCCGACACCCTCAGTGCTTCGGCCGCTCGGTCGACACCCCTGGTGCCTAGGCCTCTCAGCCGGCAGCCCTGGTGCCTCGGCCGACAGCCCTGGTGCGTCGGCCCTGTCGTCCGGCAGCCCCGGTGCCCTGGTGCCTCGGCCGACGCTCCCGATGCCTCGGCCCCTCGTCCGGCAGCCCCGGTGTCCTGGCGCCTCGGCCGATACCCCCGACACCTCGGCCCCTCGTCCGGCAGCCCCGGTGCCTGGGCCCACGCTCCCGGTGCCTCGGCCCCTCGTCCAACAGCCCCGAGGCCCCGGCGCCTCGGCCGATACCCCCGACACCTCGGCCCCTCGTCCGACCACCCCCGACGCCCCGGCCCTCAGCCGGCACCCCGAGGGCCTTCGTCTCTTAGGTGGGCGGGGCCGGTGGGTGAGTGGGGGAAGGGAGCGTGGTCGACAGGGCTTTCAGGAAGGCGTTGGTCGTTGCGCGGTCCCGGACGGCCAGCCGTATCCAGTCCGGGCCGAGCCCCGGGAACGTGTCGCCCCGCCGCACCGCGTAACCCAGCTCCCGCAGCCGTCGCCGTACCTCCGACGCGCCCGGCATGCGGACCAGCACGAACGGCCCCTCCGCCGGCTCCACGACCCGCACCCCGTGAGGGGCGAACGCGGCCAGCCCGGTCACCAGATGCGCCCGGTCCACGGCGATGCGGTGCGCCGCATGCCCCGCCTCGGCCAGCGCCCGCGGCGCCACGCAGGCCCGCGCCGCGGCCAGCGCCGGCGTGGACACCGGCCACAGCGGCTGCGCCCGTTCCAGCTTGGCGATGATCTCGGGCGCGGCCAGCACGTAGCCGATGCGCAGCCCGGCCAGCCCCCAGGTCTTGGTGAGGCTGCGCAGCACGACGAGCCCCGGCACCCCGGTTTGCCCGGCCAGCGCCTCCCGCTCACCCGGCACCGCGTCCATGAACGCCTCGTCCACCACCAGCGTCCGCCCCGGCCGGGCGAGCCGGACGACCGTCTCCGCCGGGTGCAGCACGGAGGTCGGATTGGTGGGATTGCCGATCACCACCAGGTCGGCGTCCTCCGGCACCGCCGCCGGATCCAGCCGGAACCCGTCCTCCTCCCGCAGCAGCACCCGGTCCACGGTGTGCCCGGCGTCCCGCAGCGCGGCCTCCGGCTCCGTGAACTGCGGGTGCACCACGACCGGCCGACGCACCTTCAGCGCGCGGGCGAGCAGCACGAACGCCTCCGCCGCACCCGCCGTCAGCAGCACCCGCTCCACCGGCAGACCGTGCCGCGCCGCCACCGCCGCCCGCGCGGCCCGCCCGTCCGGGTAGGCCGCGAGGGACGACAGCGAGCCGGCGATCTCCTCCCGCAGCCACGCCGGGGGCGTGTCCGCGCGGACGTTGACGGCGAGGTCGACCAACGCGGCCCCGTCGTCCCGTACTTCGGCGTCCCCGTGGTGGCGCAGATCGTGCCCGGACCCGCCGGTCGCTTCAGTGCGCATGGCTGTGCGAGTGCCCCCCGTGATGGTGGTGCCCGTGCCCGTGGTGGTGGTCGTCGTCGTCCGGGTGGAAGTGCGGCTGCTGCGGCAGCCCGACCTTGTCCTCGAAGCCCGGCAGCGCGATCCGGTACACGCACGAGTCGCAGTTCATGCGCAGATCACCCTTGACGGCCTCCTCGTACCGCTCCATCACCAGGTCCAGCAGCTCCGGCTCGGGCCCGATGACGTCGGCCGACCGCACGTCGATCCCCGGGTGCGCGGCGGCCCAGTCCTCGGTCTGCTGCCGCACCCGGTCCGGCAGGATGCCGGTGAACAGGAAGTACGGCAGCACGACGACCCGCTTCGCGCCCAGCGCCGCACACCGGTCCAGGCCGCTCGGCACGTCCGGCGCCGCCAGCGACACGAACGCCGTCTCCACCCCGGCGTACCCGCGGCCCTCCCACAGCAGCCGGGCCGCCTTGAACACCTCGGCGTTGGCGTCCGGGTCGGTCGAGCCGCGCCCGACCAGCAGCACGGTCGCCTCCGAGCGGTCGGTGCCGCCCAGCGCCTCGTCCAGCCGCCGCTCCAGCACGCTCAGCAGCGCCGGGTGCGGGCCCAGCGGACGGCCGTAGGTGTACGAGATCCCCGGGTGCCGCTCCTTCTCCCGGGCCAGCGCGGCCGGGATGTCACCCTTGGCGTGCCCGGCGGACACCAGCATCAGCGGCACGGCGGCGAACCGGCGTACGCCCTGCTCGACCAGCTCGGTGACGGCCTCGCCCAGCGGCGGCGGGGACAGTTCGATGAAGCCGCCGGCGACGGGCAGCCCGGGGTGGCGGCGCCCCAGCTCCCGGACGAAGTCGCGGAACGCCTCGGCTCCGGCGTCGTCACGGGTGCCGTGGCCGGCGATGAGCAGGGCGGGCGGGGTGGTCACGAGGTCTCCTCAGACGAAACGGACGGGTACGGCAGGGGCAGTGGGGAGGGGACGGGACGGTTCACCGGGCCCCCTCCCGGGTGCTCTCCTGCCAGCGGTAGCCGCGCGGGGTCACCATGCGCCCCGCCACGGTGCGGGTCGCGGTGTTGCCCACGGTGACGACCGTCATCATGTCGACGGTCGCCGGGTCGAGTCCGGCGAGCGTGGTGACCCGGCTGGACTCGTCCGGCCGGGAGGCGTTGCGGACGACGCCGACGGGTGTGGCCGGAGCGCGGTGCCCGGCGAGGATCGCGAGGGCCTTGGGCAGCTGCCAGTCGCGGCCCCGGGAGCGCGGGTTGTAGAAGGTGACGACGAGGTCCGCCTCGGCCGCCGCGCGCACCCGGCGCTCGATGACCTCCCACGGCGTGTGCAGGTCGGACAGGCTGATGGACACGTGGTCGTGGCCCAGCGGCGCGCCGAGGATCGCCCCGGCGGCCAGCGCGGCCGTCACCCCGGGCACCCCGATCACGTCGATGTCGTCGGACGCCTCGGCGAGCGCCGGGGAGGCCATGGCGTACACGCCCGCGTCCCCGCTGCCGATCAGCGCCACCGCCTGCCCCTTGCGGGCCTCCGCGACCGCCGTGCGGGCCCGCTCCTCCTCCGCGCCGAGCCCCGACTCCAGCACCCGGGTGCCGGGCCGCAGCAGATCGCGGATCTGGTCCACGTACTGGTCGAGCCCGACCAGCACCGAGGCCCGCCGCAGCTCGTCCGCCGCACGCGGGGTGAGCAGGTCCCGGGCGCCCGGCCCGAGCCCGACCACCGCGAGCCGCCCGCGCGCCGGCCGCCGTACCACGGCACAGGTCGCCATCGCCGGCTGCCCGTCGGCACGCTCGGACTTCCGCTTGGGCACGAGCAGTTCACCGCCGCGCACCAGGGCGGCGGCCTCGGCGACCGACGGGGTGCCGACGGCCGCGAGCGGCGCCGCCGACGGATTCGGCACCGCCACGCCCGCCAGTTCCTCGGCCGAGTACGTCACCAGGGGCACCCCGAGCCGCTCGGCGGCGGCCACGACACTGGGCTCCTCCGCCTTGGCGTCCACGGTGGCCAGCTCGCCGACCGACCGCGGCGACAGCCCCGCCTCCCGCAGCGCCTCCTCGACCAGGGCGAGGATCTCCTCGGCCGGCGCGCCCTTCGACGCGCCGACCCCGACCACCAGCGACGGCGGCCTGAGCAGCACCTCCCGCTCGCCGGCCGGCACGGCACGGTCGGTGAGCCGGATCGTGTACGACCCCTGCGGCGCGACCGGCAGCGGCGGCAGCGGCCACGCCACCTCCGCCTCCAGCGCGACCGGCTCGCCGTCCAGCAGCGCCCGGGAGACCGCGGCGACCGCACCCTCGTACGGCAGCCCGAGCGTGTCCAGGCCCGGCATCCCGGCGGAGTCCGTCGCGGTCGTCACCACCGGCTCGGCGCCCAGCAACCCCCCGACCTCGCGGGCGAGTTCGTTGGCGCCGCCGCCGTGCCCGCCGATCAGCGACACCGCGAACCGGCCGCCCTCGTCCACGCAGACGACACCCGGGTCGGCCGCCTTGTCACCGAGCAGCGGCGCGAGCAGCCGTACCACCGCGCCGGTGGCCAGGAAGCACACCAGCTGCTCGCACTCGGCGAACGCGGCCCGTACGGCCTCCCCGACGGGACCCTCGTACACACGCGTCCGGTCCGGCCAGGCCGCGGCCAGCCGGTCCCGCGCCGCCGCTCCCGCCGCCGTGGCGGAAATGAGGCCGATCACTGGGCAACTCCTTCACTAGACGCCGGGGTGCGCACGCCCCACAGCAGGAACACAGGATTGGTGGCCGCCAGCCGGGTCACGTCCCCGGGCAGCGGCGCCAGCCGCGACGACTGCAACAGCACCCCGTCACAGGTGAAGCCGGCCTCCGTCAGCGCCGCGCGCGCCGCCGGCACCCGGTCCAGGGCGGCCATGGCGACGACCACGGTGCGCCGGGCCCGCCGCGCGCACGCGTCGACGACCGCGGGCAGCTCGCGCCCGCCGCCGCCGACGAAGACGGCGTCCGGATCGTCCAGCCCCGCCAGGGCGGAGGGTGCCGAGCCGTGCACCACCCGCACGTCCACGCCGTGGGCGTCCGCGTTGGCGCGGATCCGCGCGACCCCGTCCGGGGCCTTCTCGACGGCGACGACGGCCGCGCCGAGCCGCGCGCACTCCACCGCGACCGAGCCCGAGCCGGCGCCCACGTCCCACACCAGGTCGCCCAGGCGCGGTCCCAGCCGGGCCAGGGCCAGCGCCCGCACCTCGAACTTGGTGATCATCGAGTCCCGGTGCGCGAACCGGTCCTCGTCCAGGGCCCAGCCGTCGGGTCCGGCCGGCGCCCCCGCGACCGTACGGACCCCGCCGAGGGCCCGGCCCTCGTCCAGGCACAGCACCACGCTGACGTCCGCGCCCCAGTCCCGGGCGGCGGCCTCGGCGGGCGTGACCCGCTCGACCCGCTCCTGCGCGGACCCGAGGGCGGAGGCGACGACGAGCACCCGCCCGCCCGGGTCGTGCGTCAGTGCCGCCCCCAGTTCCGCCGGACCGGCACCCGGTCCCGTCAGCACCGCCACCTTCGGCCGCGCCCGGCACACGTGGACCGCCGTCCGCAGCTCCCGGCCGTGCGCGCTGACCACGACGGCGTCGTCCCACGGCAGCCCGATCCGTGCGAACGCGGCCGCCACCGAGGACACCCCCGGCCGCACGTCCAGCAGCCCCGGCCCGAACCGCTCGGCCAGCACCCGCACGATCCCGAAGAACCCCGGGTCGCCGGAGGCCAGCACCACGACCCGGCCCGCCTTCTCCAGGTGCCGCCCGACGACGTCCAGCGCCGGCGCCAGCGGCCCGAGCACCACCCGCTCGGCGTCCTCCGGCAGCCGTACCGCGTCCAGGTGCCGGCGGCCGCCGACGACCAGCGCGGCACCCGCGAGGACGTCCTCGGGGACGGGCGACCCCGTCCCCGTGCCGACGACCGTGATCAACTCTTCGCCCTCTGCTCGCGCAGCGCCCGCCGCGCCTCCGGGTCGGCCTTCCGGTAGCCGTGGAAGTGACCCGGGTGGTACAGGTGCGACCGCGTCCCGCGGGCGTCCAGCGCCGGGCCGACCAGGAACAGCGTGTGCTTCCAGAGCTTGTGCTCCTTGACCGTCTCCTCCAGGGTGCCGATCGTGCACTTCACGACCAGCTCCTCCGGCCAGGTCGCCTGGTAGGCGATGACCACCGGGGTGTCCGTCGGATAGCCGCCCTCCAGCAGCTCGCGCACCAGTTGCCCGCTGCGCGCCGCCGACAGGAAGACCGCCATCGTGGTGCCGTGCCGGGCGAACTCGCGCACCTCCTCGCCGGGCGGCATCGGCGTCTTGCCGCCGCCCAGCCGGGTCAGCACCACGGACTGCGCGACCTCGGGGATCGTCAGCTCGCGCTGCGCGAGTGCGGCCACCGCGGAGAAGGACGACACACCCGGCACGACCTCGGTCGCGATGCCGATCTCGTGGCAGCGGTCCAGCTGCTCCTGCGTGCCGCCCCACAGGGCCGGGTCGCCGGAGTGGATCCGGGCGACCTTCAGCCCTACCTCGAACGCACGTCGGTACACGGCGACGACGTCCTCCAGGGACATGGTCGCCGAGTCCAGGATCTCGGCGTCCTCGCGAGCGTGTTCGAGGACCTCCGCCTGGACCAGGCTCGCGGCCCAGATCACCACGTCGGCCTCGGCGATGGCCCGCGCGGCGCGGAACGTCAGCAGGTCGGCGGCGCCGGGGCCGGCACCGACGAAGGTCACCTTGCCGGTGGGGGCTTCGGCCATGGGAATCGGTCCTCTCCTACGAGTACTGCGGTTGTTGCTGTCGGACATGCGGGAACGCGGGTCGATCCGATAGCAAGGGCCTATGGCGGTCTTCGTCGCGCTCGGCGCGTTCCTGATGACGCTGGCCGGCGGCTGGACGGCACAGCGCGTGACCGACCGCCGCCACCTGGTCCTGGGTCTGGCCGGCGGGCTGATGCTGGGCGTGGTCGGCCTGGACCTGCTGCCGGAGGCGCTGCGCGCGGCCGACGGCGAGGTCTTCGGCGTGCCCGCCGCCCTGCTGCTGTTCGTGGCCGGGTTCCTCCTCGCCCATCTGGTGGAACGCACCCTGGCCGCCCGTCAGGCGGCCCACGGCGGAGCCGAGGGGCAGGGCCGTCAACGGGCGCCCGAGGTGGGGCTGGCCGCGGCCGGCGCGATGGTGGGGCACAGCGCCATGGACGGCGTGGCGATCGGCGCGGCCTTCCAGGTGGGCGGCGGCATGGGCACGGCCGTCGCGCTCGCCGTGATCGCCCACGACTTCGCCGACGGCTTCAACACCTTCACCATCACCAGCCTGTACGGCAACGCGCGCCGCCGGGCCGTCGCCATGCTGGTCGCGGACGCCTGCGCACCCGTGCTGGGCGCGCTGTCCACGGCCTTCTTCCACATCCCCGAACCGGTGCTGGGCGGCTATCTGGGCCTCTTCGGCGGCGTACTGCTCTACCTCGCCGCCGCCGAGATCCTGCCCGAGGCCCACCACGAGCACCCGGCCCGCTCCACCCTGCTGTGCACGGTGACCGGCGTCGCGTTCATCTGGCTGGTGGTCGGCATCTCCGGCTGAACCGGCATCTCCCGCTGAACCGGCGGGACCGGCGGGGCCTGCTGACCGCGCGCCCGGAACGGCGGCGCCGGGTGTCACAGCTTCCCGCCCCGCCCGCCGTCCCGCCGCGGGGGCGCGATCAGCGTCGACAGGTACGGCAGCGGCGTCCCGTCCAGCTCGGCGGCCGGCCGCACGGACTCCTCGGGCAGCCCCAGCGCCGACCCCCACACGGCGTCCTGGAGCCGCCCGTTCTCCGCCAGCGCCTCGGCCACCTCGGCGGCCTGCCGCCCGAACTTGTACGCCACCACGGTCCCCGGCCCGGCCAGCGCCTCCTTCAGCACGGCCGACCCGGCCGTCACCGGTACGAGGGTGAGCGGCTCGGTGCCCTCGGTCAGCACGGCCCCCGACCGGGCCGCGAGATCCTGCATGGCGGTGATCCCGGGGACGGTCTCCACGACGACACCCGGCACCAGCTCCGCGATGGTCTGCGCCAGGTAGGTGAACGTCGAGTACACGTTCGGGTCGCCGATGGTGGCGAACGCGACGGACCTGTGCCCGGCCAGCAGCTCGGCCACCCGCGCACCGGCCGCGTCCCAGGCCGCCTCCCGCCGCGCCCGGTCGGTCCGCTCGTTCAGCGCGAACACCACCCGGACGACCTTCTCCGCGGGCACGTAGTGCAGCACCGTCGCCTCGGCCCGCCCCCGCTCTCCCGTGTCCATGACGGGTACGACGACGACATCGGCGGCCCGCAGCGCGTTGACCCCCTTGACGGTCACCAGCTCCGGATCACCGGGACCGACCCCGACCCCGACCAGCCTGCTGCTCATGACGTCCGGCACCTCTCCACGAACCGACGGGCGACACCGGGCTCGGACGCCCAGTGCGTGTGCAGATAACTCGCGTGCACGCCCTGCTGTACGAAACCTTCGACCCGCCGCGCCGGGGCGCGCACACCCCAGGCGGGAGCGGCACCGGCGCCGGGCTCGACGACCGTGCGGTGGAACTCGTGCCCCCGCATCCGCGTCCCCGCGACGGCCAGCACACTGTCCCCGACGGCCACCGCGTCCCGGTAGCCCAGGGTGAGCCGTTCGGTCATCCGCGCGGTGGCGTCGAGCACCCCGCACATGGGCCGGCCGTCCAGCTCCCGGCAGAGGTAGAGCAGCCCGGCGCACTCGGCGGCCACGGGGGCGCCGGACAGCGCGAGGTCCGCGACGGCCTTGCGCAGCGGCTCGTTGGCGGACAGCTCGGCGGCGTACACCTCCGGGAAGCCGCCGCCGATCACCAGCCCGGCGGTTCCGTCGGGCAGTCGCTCGTCCCGCAACGGGTCGAAGACGGCGACCTCGGCACCGGCGGCGGCGAGCAGCTCGGTGTGCTCGGCGTACGAGAAGGTGAACGCCGGCCCCCCGGCCACGGCGACAACGACCTCACGCTCCTCAGCCGCCCGCTCGCCCCGCTCCTCGGCCGACGGAGTCGGGTGGTGGGTGGGCGAGGCGGGGGTCCAGGGGGCGGAGCCCGCTGGGAGGGCACCGGCGGAACGGGCCAGCGCTTCGAGGGCGGCCAGGTCACACCCTCGTACCACCTGCGCAGCCATCGCCGCGACGGCGTCGACCGCGGCGGCGCGCCTCTCGGCGACCGGAACCAGCCCCAGATGCCGAGAGGGCACGTCCACCTGCTCGGCTCGCCGCAAGGCGCCCAGCACCGGCACGCCGGAGGAGTCCAGCGCCTCCCGCAGCAGCGCCTCGTGCCGGTCGGACCCCACCTTGTTCAGGATCACGCCTCCGATCCGCACCCCGGGATCCCAGGACGCGAACCCGTGCACCAGCGCCGCCACCGACCGCGACTGCGACGACGCGTCCACGACGAGCACCACCGGCGCCCGCAGCAGCTTGGCGACCTGCGCGGTGGACGCCAGCTCACCCTCCCCGGCGGCCCCGTCGTACAACCCCATCACCCCCTCGACCACGGCCAGGTCGCACCCCCGCGCCCCGTGCAGGAACAGCGGAGCGACCAGCTCCGGCCCGCACAGGTACGCGTCCAGATTGCGGCCCACCCGCCCGGTCGCGAGGGCGTGGTACCCCGGGTCGATGTAGTCCGGCCCGACCTTGTGCGGGGACACGGCGAGCCCCCGCGCGGCGAACGCGGCCATCAGCCCCGTGGCGACGGTGGTCTTGCCGCTGCCCGAGGAGGGCGCGGCGATGACCAGCCGGGGAACGGCACTCACCACTCGATGCCCTTCTGGCCCTTCTGTCCCACGTCCATGGGGTGCTTGACCTTGGACATGTCGGTGACGAGGTCGGCGAAGTCCACCAGCTTCTCCGGCGCGTTCCGCCCGGTGATCACCACATGCTGGGTGCCCGGCCGGTTCCGCAGCACCTCCACGACCTCGTCGGTGTCGACCCAGCCCCAGTGCATCGGGTACGCGAACTCGTCCAGCACGTACAGCCGGTACGTTTCGGCGGCCAGGTCACGCTTGACCTGCTCCCAGCCCTCGCGGGCCTTCTCCTCGTTGTCCAGCTGCGCGTCCCGCTGGACCCAGGACCAGCCCTCGCCCATCTTGTGCCAGTCGACGGTCCCGCCCTGCCCGGAGGCACCGAGCACCTTGAGCGCGTTCTCCTCGCCGACCTTCCACTTCGCCGACTTGACGAACTGGAACACCCCGATGGGCCACCCCTGGTTCCAGGCGCGCAGCGCGAGCCCGAACGCGGCGGTGGACTTGCCCTTGCCGACGCCCGTGTGCACGACGACCAGCGGCCGGTTCCGGCGCTGGCGGGTCGTCAGACCGTCGTCCGGTACGACACTCGGCTGTCCCTGCGGCATTACGCGGCCCTCCCGCTCTGCATTCCCTTCACCAGCCCGGCGATCGAGTCCGCCCGCAGCTCGTCCAGCGTCACGGCCGTACCGCCCAGCTCCCCGGCCAGCTGCCCGGCGAGCCCGAGCCGCACCGGCCCCGACTCGCAGTCCACGACCACCGAGGCGACCTGCCCGGCCGCGAACAGCCGCGCCGCCCGCCCCGCGAGGGCGACCGGCTCCGGGCCGCCGGTGGCCCGGCCGTCGGTCACCACGACCACCAGCGCCCGCCGCGCCGGATCCCGCAGCCGCTCCACGCGCAGCACCTCGTGCGCCTTGAGCAGCCCCGCCGCGAGCGGCGTACGCCCCCCGGTCGGCAGCGACTCCAGCCGCGCGGCGGCGGCGTCGACGGACGACGTCGGCGGCAGCGCGACATCGGCGGCCGAGCCACGGAAGGTCACCAGCCCCACCTTGTCGCGCCGCTGGTACGCGTCGAGCAGCAGCGACAGCACGGCGCCCTTCACGGCGCTCATCCGCTGCCGTGCGGCCATCGACCCGGAGGCGTCCACCACGAACAGCACGAGGTTGCCCTCACGCCCCTCCCGGGTCGCCTGCCGCAGATCGTCCCGCCGGACCACCAGCCCCGGCCCGGACCGGCCCCGCGCCCGCTGGTGCGGCGCCGCGGCCTGCACGGTCGCGGCCAGGTGCAGCTTGGTCAGCACCCCCTGGGGCCGCCGGGCCCCCGTGGTCCGCCCGTGCTCGGTCCGGGCCCGCGAGCGCCGCCCGGCGGCACCCTCGCCGATCCCGGGCACGCTCAGCGCCTTCGTCCGGAACGGCTCGGCGGCCCGTACGGCCGACTGCTCCTGCGCGCCGGACGCCTGCGGCTGCCCGCCCTCACCGGCCTCGGGCCGCGCGTCGCCGGCGCCGTCGCCCTGCGGACCGCTGTCGGGCGCGGGCTGCCCGCCGCCCCCACCGGGGCCGTCGGGGTCCGGATCGTCGTCGGGGGACTCGCCGGAGGACTGCTCCAGCGTCTCGTCCAGCTTGTCCTCGTCCAGGCCCGGCGCGTCGAACGGGTTGCGCCGGCGCCGGTGCGGCAGCGCCAGCAGGGCGGCCTGACGTACGTCCTCGGCGAGCACGTCGGTGCGCCCGGCCCACGCGGCCAGTGCGGTCGCGGTCCGTGCCATCACGATGTCGGCGCGCATGCCGTCGACCTCGAAGGCGGCACAGGTCGCCGCGATCTGCCGCAGCGCCCCGTCGCCCAGCCGCACCTGCGGCAGCAACTCCCGCGCCGCCACGATCCGCTGCCGTACGGCGGCCTCCTCCTCGGCCCAGCGCGCGGCGAAGGCGGCGGGGTCGTCGTCGTACGCCAGCCGGCGCCGGACGACCTCCACGCGCTGGTCGGGCTCCCGCGAGGCCGCGACCTCCACGGTCAGCCCGAACCGGTCCAGCAACTGCGGCCGCAGCTCGCCCTCTTCGGGGTTCATGGTGCCGACGAGCAGGAACCTCGCGGCATGCCGGACGGACACACCCTCGCGCTCCACGTACGAGGCACCCATCGCCGCCGCGTCCAGCAGCAGGTCCACCAGGTGGTCGTGGAGGAGGTTGACCTCGTCGACGTACAGGATCCCGCGGTGCGCGTCGGCCAGCAGGCCCGGCTCGAAGGCCTTCACGCCCTCCGCGAGCGCCCGCTCGATGTCCAGCGCGCCGACCAGCCGGTCCTCGGAGGCGCCGACAGGCAGCTCGACCATCCGGGCGGGGCGCGCGGTGCCGGGGCCGGGCTCGTGCGGCCCGTCCGGGCACCCCGGGTCCGGGGCGGCCGGGTCGCACGAGAAACGGCAGCCGGGCACCACGGCGACCGCCGGCAGGAGCGCCGACAGCGCCCGTACCGCCGTCGACTTCGCGGTGCCCTTCTCGCCGCGCACCAGCACACCGCCGACCGCCGGCGACACGGCGTTCAGCAGCAGCGCGAGCCGCAGATCGTCCTGGCCGACGACGGCCGTAAAGGGGAACGGGGTGGTCACTGGTCGCCCTCCAAGTCGCCTTCAAGCTCCAGGTAGGTGGCGCGCAGCCGCTCCAGCGTGTCCGCGTCCGGCTCCGCCCACAGACCGCGGTCCGCCGCCTCCAGCAGGCGCTCGGTGATGCCGCGCAGCGCCCACGGGTTGGACTTCTTCATGAAGTCCCGGTTCTCCGGGTCGAAGACGTACTCCGCGCTCAGCTTCTCGTACATCCAGTCGTCGACCACGCCCGCCGTCGCGTCGTAGCCGAACAGGTAGTCCACGGTCGCCGCCATCTCGAAGGCGCCCTTGTAGCCGTGCCGGCGCATGGCCGCCATCCAGCGCGGGTTGACCACGCGCGCGCGGAAGACGCGGTGCGTCTCCTCGCCGAGCGTGCGGGTCTTCACCTGGTCCGGTACGGCGCTGTCGCCCACGTACGCCTCGGGGTTGGCGCCGGTCAGATGGCGGACCATGGCCACCATGCCGCCGTGGTACTGGAAGTAGTCGTCGGCGTCGACCAGGTCGTGCTCGCGGGTGTCGACGTTCTTCGCCGCCACGGCGATCCGCTTGAACGCGGTCTCCATGTCCCCGCGCGCGGCCCGCCCGTCGAGCCCCCGCCCGTACGCGTAGCCGCCCCACACCGCGTACACCTCGGCGAGGTCGGCGTCCGAGCGCCAGTTGCGGGCGTCGATCAGCGGCAGCAGACCCGCGCCGTACGCGCCCGGCTTGGAGCCGAAGATGCGGGCCGTGGCCCGGCGCCGGTCACCGTGTTCGGCGGTGTCCGCGTCGGCGTGCGCCTTGACGTAGTTGCGCTCGGCGGGCTCGTCCAGCTCGGCCACCGTGCGGACCGCGTCGTCGATCAGTCCGACGACGTGCGGGAACGCGTCCCGGAAGAAGCCGGAGATGCGGACCGTGACGTCGATGCGCGGCCGGCCCAGCTCCGCCAGGGGCACCACCTCGAAGCCGGTCACGCGGCGCGAGGCGTCGTCCCAGACGGGACGGCAGCCCAGCAGCGCCAGGATCTCGGCGATGTCGTCGCCCTGCGTGCGCATCGCGGACGTGCCCCACACCGTGAGGCCCACGGACTTCGGGTACGCACCCGTGTCCTGGAGGTAGCGGGCCACGAGCGAGTCGGCGAGCGACTGCCCGACCTCCCAGCTCAGCCGGGACGGGATCGCCTTGGGGTCGACCGAGTAGAAGTTCCGGCCGGTCGGCAGGACGTTGACCAGACCGCGGGTGGGCGAGCCGGACGGTCCGGCCGGGACGTACCCGCCGTCGAGCGCCTTCAGGATGTGCCCGATCTCGTCGGTCGTCCGGGCGAGGCGCGGCACGACCTCGGTGCACGCGAACTCCAGCACGGCGACGGCGTCGGGCAGTTCGGTGCCGAGAACGTCCCTGAGCAGACCACGGCTCTGCGCGGCGTCCCAGCCGCGCTCCTCCATGCCCTCCGCGATTCGCCGGCACAGCTGCTCCAGCAGGTCGATCGCGTCGGAGGCCGTGCGGGCCGGACCCTCCACCAGGTCCGTCAGCTCCACCGGCACCTTCACCGGGGCGCCCGGCTCGCCCAGCAGCTCCTTCTCCACCAGCCCGAAGTGCGCCGCCAGCGAGGCGCGCAGACCCGGCAGGGCGTTCGCCCGGCCGCCCCACACCTGCGAGGCGCGCAGCACGGCCAGCACCAGGTTGACGCGCGGCTCGGCGACCGGCCCGCCGCCCAGGATGTGCAGGCCGTCGCGGATCTGCACGTCCTTGATCTCGCACAGGTAGCCGTCGATGTGCATGACGAACTCGTCGAACGCGTCGTCGTCCGGCTGCTCGTCCACATGCAGGTCGTGGTGCAGCTCGGCCGCCTTCACCAGCGTCCAGATCTGCGCCCGCACGGCCGGCGCCTTCACCGGGTCCAGGTCGGAGACCAGCGCGTACTCGTCGAGCAGCTGCTCCAGCTTCGCCAGGTCGCCGTAGGTGTCGGCGCGCGCCATCGGCGGCACGAGGTGGTCGACGACCGTGGCGTGGCCGCGCCGCTTGGCCTGGGTGCCCTCGCCGGGGTCGTTGACGATGAACGGGTAGACCAGCGGCAGGTCGCCGAGGACGGCGTCGGGCGCGCAGCCGCCGCTGAGGCCGAGGCCCTTGCCCGGCAGCCACTCCATCGTGCCGTGCTTGCCCATGTGCACGATCGCGTCCGCGCCGAAGCTGTTGTCCAGCCAGCGGTAGGCCGCCATGTAGTGGTGGGACGGCGGCATGTCCGGGTCGTGGTAGATCGCGATCGGGTTCTCGCCGAAGCCGCGCGGCGGCTGGATCATCACCACGACGTTCCCGAACTGCAGGGACGCCAGCACGATGTCGCCGCCGTCGACGTACAGGCTGCCCGGCGGCTCGCCCCACGCCTCCCGCATGGCGTCCCGGAGCTCCGGGTCCAGCTTCTCGAACCACGCCCGGTAGTCCGCCAGCGGCACCCGCGCGGGCGCGGCGGCCAGCTGCTCCTCGGTCAGCCACTCGACGTCGTGGCCGCCGGCGTCGATGAGCCGGTGGATCAGCTCGTCGCCGTTGTCGGGGTGCCCCTCGACCGCGTACCCGGCGTCCCGCAGCGCGTCCAGCACCCGCACCGCCGACGCGGGCGTGTCCAGGCCGACCGCGTTGCCGACCCGGGAGTGCTTGGTCGGGTAGGCGGTGAAGACCAGCGCGATCTTCTTCTCGGCGTTCGGCTTGTGCTTCAGCCGGGCGTGCCGCACGGCGATCCCGGCCACCCGCGCGGCCCGCTCCGGGTCGGCGACGTACACCGGGACCTCGTCCGGTCCCTGCTCCTTGAAGGAGAACGGCACGGTGATCAGCCGGCCGTCGAACTCCGGGATCGCGACCTGCATCGCCGCGTCCATGGGGGACAGGGCCGCGTCGGACTCCTCCCAGGCGCTCTTCGACGAGGTCAGGCAGAGACCCTGCAGCACGGGGACGTTCAGGTCGGCGAGCGCGCCGACGTCCCAGGACTCCTCGTCGCCGCCCGCCGACGCCTGCGAGGCGTGCGTGCCGCCCGCCGCGAGCACCGTGGCGACCAGCGCGTCGGCCCGCCCGAGCAGTTCGTACAGCCCGGGGTCGGCACCGCGCAGCGAACCGCAGAACACCGGCAGCGCGTTGGCGCCCTGCGCCTCGACCGCCTCGCACAGGGTGTCCACGAAGGCGGTGTTCCCGCTCAGTTCGTGCGCCCGGTAGAACAGCACGCCCACGGTCGGACGGTCGTCCCGGATCCCGTACGCGCCGTGCACGCCGAACTCCGGCATCCTGCACGGCTCCTCGAAGCCCTCGCCGGTCAGCAGCACGGTGTCCGACAGGAACCGCGACAGCTCCAGCAGGTTCGCGGGCCCGCCCTCGACCAGGTACCGCAGCGCCTCGGCGACCACGCCGGCCGGCACGCTCGACTCGGCCATCAACTCCGCGTCCGGCACGGCCTCGCCGCCCAGCAGCACGGTCGGGATGCCGGCCGCCTTCAGCGCGGCCAGCCCGTCCTCCCAGGCCCGCTTGCCGCCCAGCAGCCGTACGACGGCGAGGTCCGCGCCCTCGACCAGGCCGGGCAGCTCCCCGGCGACGTCGACCCGGGTGGGGTTGCCGATCCGGTAGTCCGCGCCGGAGGCCCGGGCCGCCAGCAGATCCGTGTCGGCGGTCGACAACAACAACACTGTGCTCATGCGGGCGCTCCCGGTGGAATGAAAGGCAGTCCTTGCGGCGCGCCCGACTCGATGAGCCGCCAGAGCGCGTCCGTGTCCGCGTGCTGTTCGATCAGGTCGCCGAGCCGGTCCAGCTGCTCCTCGCGCAGCGCGGCGAAGGAGGTGTCCGGCGCGGGCACGAAGCGGCGGCCCGCGGCGGCGGCCACCTCGCGCAGGAAGGCCCGCCGGAAGCCGTCGGACTCCAGCGAGCCGTGCCAGTGGGTGCCCCAGGTCTGGCCTACCCGGCAGCCGTCCAGGAAGGGTTCACCGCCCTCGACGGTGGCCACGCCGTGGTGGATCTCGTAGCCGTCGACGCGCTCGCCGAGGGCTTCGCCGCTGGGCCGGGTCAGGGTCTTCTCGCGGGCGAAGCGCACCCGGACGGGCAGGATGCCGAGCCCGTCGACCTGGCCGATCCGGCTCTCGACGTCGTCCTCGATGTGCTCGCCGAGGATCTGGAAGCCGCCGCAGACACCGAGGACGGGACGTCCCTCGGCGGCCCGGCGGACGAGCGCGTCCGCCAGCCCGCGTTCCCGCAGCCACTCCAGCGCCCGTACGGTCCCGCGCGTGCCCGGGACGACGACGAGGTCGGCGTCCGCGAGCTCCTCCGGTCGGTCCACGAACCGCACGACCACGCCCGGTTCGGCGGCCAGCGCGTCCACGTCGGTGAAGTTGGACATCAGCGGGATCGCGCACACGGCGACCCGCAGCACGTCCTCGCCGACCGGGGGAGTGACCGCGGACTCCCGTACGGTGCCCCGCAGCGACACGCGGAGTCCGTCCTCCTCGTCGATGCCGAGCCCGTGCCGGAAGGGCAGCACGCCGTACGTCCGCCGCCCGGTGAGGTTCCGCAGCATGTCCAGCCCCGGCTCCAGCAGGGAGACGTCGCCGCGGAACTTGTTCACCAGGAAGCCGGCGACCAGCTCCTGGTCCTCCGGCGAGAGCAGGGCCACCGTGCCGAAGAAGGACGCGAAGACACCCCCGCGGTCGATGTCGCCGACGACGAGCACGGGCAGCCGCGCGTTGCGCGCGATCCCCATGTTGACGATGTCGGTCCGGCGCAGGTTGATCTCGGCCGGACTGCCCGCCCCCTCACAGATCACCGCGTCATACGTGCCCCGCAACTCGGCCAGGCAGTCCAGCACCGTGCCCAGCAGCCGCTGCTGGCGCCCGCCGTGGTACCCGCGCGCGCTCAGCTCGCCCACCGGCCTGCCCAGCAGCACCACCTGGCTGCTCTGCTCGCCGCCGGGCTTGAGCAGCACCGGGTTCATCAGCGCGGTCGGCTCGATCCGGCAGGCCTGGGCCTGCATCGCCTGCGCCCGGCCGATCTCGGCGCCCTCGCGCGTCACGAACGAGTTGAGGGACATGTTCTGCGCCTTGAACGGCGCGACCTTCACGCCCTGGCGGACCAGCCAGCGGCAGATACCGGCCGTCACGACGCTCTTGCCGGCGTCGGAGGTCGTGCCGGCGACGAGGAGACCACCGTTCACTTCCCGCGTCCTTTCAGCAGTCGGCGCGCGGCGAGCGTGCTGCCGAGGGCGAGCAGGCCGACGCGGCGGGAGAGCCGTACGGCCCGGTCGATGTCGGTGACCCGGACCGGCCGTCCGGTGGCACCGTTGAGCACCGGGCGGTGCTCGACCCGGCCGCCGTAGGAGAGCGTCCCGCCCAGGCGGACGCCGAGGGCACCGGCGAAGGAGGCCTCCACAGGCCCGGCGTTGGGGCTCGGGTGCCGGTGCGCGTCGGCCTTCCAGGCGCGCAGGGCACCGCGCGGATCCGGTCCGGCCGCGGCGGCGAGCACGGCGGTCAGCCGGGCCCCCGGCCAGCCGGCGACGTCGTCGAGGCGGGCGGCGGCCCAGCCGAAGCGCCGGAAGCGGGGCGACCGGTGACCCACCATCGCGTCCAGGGTGTTGACCGCCCGGAACCCGAGCAGCCCCGGAACCCCGGCCACCGCACCCCACACGAGGGCGCCGACGACCGCGTCGGAGGTGTTCTCGGCGACCGACTCGACCACGGCCCGGGCGATGCCGTCGGCGTCCAGCGCCTGCGGGTCCCGGCCGCACAGGTGGGGCAGCCGCGCCCGGGCCGCCTCGACGTCCCCCGACTCCAGGGCGCGCCCGATCGTGCGGGCCTCCCGGGCGAGCGAGGTGCCGCCCACGACGGCCCAGGTGGCGGCGGCGGTCAGCGCGACGGAGGCGGTACGGGAGGGGCGTACGGTACGCGCGGCCAGTGCGCCGAGTGCGACGGCGCCGCCGGCGCACACGGCGGTGTGCAGGGCGCCCCAGCCGCGGTGGTCGTGCCACAACGCGCCTTCCGCGGCGCCCGCCGCCCGGCCGAACACGGCGACGGGATGTCCGCGGCGCGGATCGCCGAGAAGCAGGTCCCCGAGGACGCCGGCGGCGGCGCCGTACGCGTATGTGCGATCGGCACCCATCGGCTCAGCCGGCCGTGGGAACAGGAACGGGCCTGGTACGGGTCCTCGATCGGCAGCCGAGCATGGCGATATGTGTCCTCACTCAGGGTGTCCGCGCCCTGGTTCGACGTGAATCGGCGGTGAGAGTTCCTGGCTCCCGGGGTTCATTCCCCGGTGACAGTGGCGGGACCGCGCCGGATTCGCACCGGCTTCCTCTCCTGCCGCCGTACATGGCCTGGGCAGTCCACCACGTGCCCGGAACGGCCGTCAACCTGCCTTTGACCTGCGAGGGGAGAGTGTGCCGATCCCCACACCGCGGGGCGTGCGGGCCTGATGGGACAACGGCAGAGGCTCCCCTGCCCGACACGGGAAGGGGAGCCTCTCGGATGATCGGTCAGGCCTTGGCCACGATCAGGTTGATGCCGTACGCCACCGCCGCCGCGCACGCCGCGAAGCAGAGGTAGGCGCCGGTGACGGCGAGGCCGGCGGAACCGCCCTGCGCCACGGCCTTCTCACGGCGGTTCAGGCCCGCGATGCCGAGGGTGAACAGGGCCACCAGGCCCACCGTGACCACGAGGCTGACGCCGAACACGGAGCCCAGGGCTGCCCAGTCGATCTTCATAGTGCTTCCTTCGGTAACCGGGTGCTCGGGGTCAGACCGCGGCGGCCGGCGGGCTGGCCGGTTCGGCGGGGGCGGTGTTCTGCTGCGGGAACGCGAGGTCCAGCTCGGCGGCGACCGCGGCGGTGGGCGGCGGGATCACGGCGGCGATGGCGGTGGTGACCACACCGGCCGGCTCGTCGCTCTCCTCGACCACGTTGGTGTGGTCGACGACCTCGCGGCGGGAGATCTTCCAGATCGCGGCGCTCGCGGCGACGAGGAAGACGGCGACGACGGCGGTGCCCCAGTCACCCAGGCCGGTGACGGCCTCGGCACCCGCGCCGACCAGCGCGGCGGCCGGCAGGGTCAGCGCCCAGGCGACGAACATGCGGGTCGCGGTGGACCAGCGGACCACGCCGCCCTTGCGGCCCAGACCCGCGCCCATCACCGAGCCGGAGACGACGTGCGTGGTGGAGAGGGAGAAGCCGAGGTGCGAGGAGGCCAGGATGGCGGTCGCGGCGCTGGTCTGCGCGGCGAAGCCCTGGCGCGGCTCCAGGTCGGTCAGGCCCTTGCCCATGGTGCGGATGATGCGCCAGCCGCCGATGTAGGTGCCGAGCGCGATGGCCAGGCCGGCGGAGAGGATCACCCAGGTGGGAGGGTTGGAGCCGGGGGCGAGCGAGCCGCCGGCCACCAGGGCGAGGGTGATGATGCCCATCGTCTTCTGGGCGTCGTTGGTGCCGTGGGCCAGGGAGACCAGGCCGGCGGAGGCGATCTGGCCGACGCGGTAGCCCTTGCGGGTCGCCTCGCCGTCCGCGGTGCCGCCGATGCCGTAGGAGAACCGGGTGGCCAGCAGCGAGGCCAGGCCCGCGACGATCGGCGCGGCGACGGCCGGCAGCAGCACCTTGGTGACCAGGACGTCACCGTGGACGGCGCCGAAGCCGGCGGAGGCGACGGTGGCGCCGACCAGGCCGCCCATCAGGGCGTGCGAGGAGCTGGAGGGCAGGCCCACCAGCCAGGTCAGCAGGTTCCAGAGGATCGCGCCGACCAGGGCGGCGAAGATGACCTCGGGACGGATGCCGGTCTCGTCGACGAGACCCTTGGAGATCGTGTTGGCGACCTCCACGGAGAGGAAGGCGCCCACGAGGTTGAGGGCGGCGGACATGGTCACCGCGATCTTCGGCTTCAGGGCGCCTGTCGAGATGGTGGTGGCCATCGCGTTCGCGGTGTCGTGGAAACCGTTCGTGAAATCGAACGCGAGAGCGGTCACGACCACTATCGCGAGGATCAGCGAGAAGCTTTCCATTTACCCAGGCAATCGTTCGAGGTCATTGGCTGGTCGAACGTAGGCAACCTGGGTGAACGGAAGATGAACTGAGGCGGGCGCGAGGGTGTCAGTAACGCGCGCGAGAGATTCCGCTTGTGCTCCTCGCCCCAGGCGCCCCTTGGCTACCGGCCCCGGGCCAGGATCCGCAGCCGGCTCAGCGGGCCGTTGAAGAGATTCTGGTCACCCGGCAGCCGGCCCTTGGTGGCGTACTGCCAGAACGTCCAGTAGCGCCAGCCGCCCGGCAGCGTCCCCGGCCGCGAGGTGCCGTGCCGGGCGATCCACAGGGGGTTCGAGGAGGAGAAGGCGCGGCTGTTCCCGGTGCACAGCTTCCACCACTGGGTCGTGGTGTAGATCACCGGACGGCGGCCGGTCTGCCGCCGGACCTCGTCGCTGAAGGACCGGATCCAGCGGACCATCCGGGCCTTGCCCAGCCCGTAGCACTTGTGCCGCGCGCTGTACGGGTTGTACTCGATGTCCAGCGCGGGCGGCAGCGTCCAGCCGTCCGCCCGCCAGCCGCCGCCGTGCCGCACGAAGTACGCGGCCTGCCGGGCTCCGGAGGACCGGTCGGGCAGGGCGAAGTGGTACGCGCCGTGCAGCAGGCCGGCCTTGCGGGCGCCGGAGTACTGCCCGGAGAAGTACGGGTTGCGGTAGGTCGTGGACTCGGTCGCCTTGACGTACACGAACGTGGCGCCCTTCGCCGCGGCGGCGGCCCAGTCGACGCCCCTCTGGTGGGACGAGACGTCGTGCCCCCGGGGCGTCCCGGCGGCGAGCGCCGACAGGCCGGCGGGCTCGGAGGCGTCGGCGGGCTGTGACGTTTCGGCTGCCTGCGAGGCTCCGGCCGGCTGCGAGGCGCCGGCTGCCTCGGCCCCTCGTGCCGGATCGCCGGGGGCGGCCGGCCCGGCCGACGCGGGTGCGGTGCCCGCGAGGGCGAGGGCCGCCGTGGCCGCCGCGAGAACACCGGCGCGGCGGCGGACAAGGGTGCGTTCACGGGCCATGCGTTTCCCCGGGGTGGCGGACGACCGCGGGCGGCGGCGATCGTCCCGTGGGCAAGAGAGGCCATTGAAGGCTCGATGATCACCGCATTCAGGCCGATTCCGAGCGTTTCGCCGCCAGGTCCGCCCGTTCGGCCGTACGGTTTCCGGGCGGAAGCGACCGACCCTGCCCGCTCGGCACCGGTCCGGCTGGCAGGATCACCGCATGGCTGAACCGCTGCGGAACACGGACGACGGACACCAGGCCGGGCACCAGGCGGGAGACCGGGCCGGAGACCGGGCCGGGGATCAGGACGTGGCACGGCTGTGGGCGGACGTGGTCGCGACGGCGCGCCGGACCGTCGCCGACGGGCTGGTCGTCGGCACCTCCGGCAACGTCTCCGCACGCATCGGCGACCTCGTGCTGGTCACCCCGTCGGGCGTCCCCTACGACCGGCTCACCCCCGACGACCTCACCGGCGTCGACCTCACCGGACGCCAGGTGCTCGGCACCCTCGTGCCGACCAGCGAGCTGCCCATGCACCTCGCCGTCTACCGCACCACCGACGCCCGCGCCGTCGTCCACACCCACGCCGTGCACGCGACCGCGGTCTCCACGCTCGTGACCGAGCTGCCGCCGGTGCACTACATGGCCGGCGCCCTCGGCGGCCTGGTCCGGGTCGCCCCCTACGCCACCTACGGCTCCGGCGAACTGGCCGAGAACATGCTCCGCGCCCTCGCCGGCCGCTCCGGCTGCCTGCTGCGCAACCACGGCACGATCACCTACGGCGCCACCCTCGACCAGGCCTACGACCGCACCGCCCAGCTGGAGTGGATGTGCCGCCTGTGGCTGACGGCGTCCTCGGTGCCGGGCCTGACGCCCTCCCTGCTGACGGAGGCACAAGTCGCCGAGGCCGGGGAACGCTTGAAGGGATACGGCCAACGGAGGTGACCCCTTGCCGAGCAGCGACCCGTTCCGCCCCCTGCCGACTCCGCTCGCCCTGCTCCGCGTCGGCGGTGCGAGCCGGCTCGGCGCCATCCGCCGCGCCGGCGCCCGGTGGCGGCGCAGCCACCCGGCGCTGACGAAACCACCCGCGCCCGCACGGTCCGCGCTTCCGCTGGCCGCCCGGCACGTCCCCGCCGACACTGGACCCGTGCGCACCGTGAAGGCGACCGCCACCGCACTCACCGCGGTCCTGGCCGCCGGCACCGCTTCCGTGGTCGCCGGCCGTCGCGCCAGCGACGCCGCACTGAAGGCACCGCCCGGCCGGCCCCTGCCCACCGAGCCCCGCCTCACCGTGCACCGCGCGGCCGCCGGCCAGATCACGCTCACCCGCGACCTGGCCGCACTGCGCCCCGGCACCTACGGCCTCGCCGGCGACGGCTCCCACGCGGTCGTCGGCCCCGTCCTGGAGGCGGCCGCGCACACCGCCGACACCGTCGTACGCCGTCTGGAACGCGTCACGCACGGCACGCTCGCCCCCGGCGACGCGGTGTGGCTCACCCCGAACCTGTACGTCGGCGACCCGCGGACGGCCCTCGGGCTGGACCACGACGACGTCGGCATCCCCGGGGACCTCGGCACGCTGCCCGCCTGGTTCGTGCCGGGCCACCGGGACACCTGGGTGATCGCGGTGCACGGCCTCGGCGCCACCCGGGAGCACGCCATGAACGTCATGGGCTTCCTGCACCGCCGCCGGCTGCCGGTCCTCGTCCTCGCCTACCGCGGCGACCCCGGCGCCCCGCGGTCGCCGGACGGGCTGAACCACCTCGGCGAGACCGAGTGGCGGGACCTCGAGGCGGCGATCCGCTACGCCGTCGGGCGCGGCGCCCGCCGGGTCGTCCTGCTCGGCTGGTCCACCGGTGCCACCATGGCCCTGCGCGCCGCCGAGCACTCCACGGTCCGCGACCGCATCGCCGGGCTCGTCCTGGACTCGCCGGTGCTCAGCTGGGAGGCCACCCTGCGGGCCCTGGCCAGGGCCCGGCACACCCCGCAGCCGCTGCTGCCGCTCGCCGTGCGGGCCGCGCAGGGCCGGGCCGGGCTGCACGCCGACCGGGTCGCCGAGATCGTCGACCCCCACCGGCTGCGGGTGCCCACCCTGATCGTGCACGGCCCCCAGGACGAGGTCGCCCCCTGGGAGCTCTCCCGCCGGCTCGCCCGGCGCCGCGCCGACGTCGTCGCCCTGTACACCGTCGCGCACGCCCCGCACGCGGCGATGTGGAACGCGGATCCGGCCGAGTACGAGGAACGCCTGCGCCGGTTCCTGACCCCGCTGATGTGACCGGCATGTGACCGGCTGATATGACCGGCTGACGCGACCCGGGCACCGGGGCCGCCGGTACCGGCGCGGAGCATTCCGTTTAAAGCCGTACGGCTGGCTCGATCACGTCGCCGTGGCCCGTCCCGGACGCCGTGCCTTGGCCAGCCCCGTCGCCCGCCGTGACATTCCGTTTGGGTTTTCGGACCGTCAACCGGAAGACTGCACCCGTGACGTCCCGTATCCCGCGCGACTCCAGGCTCCGACTCGTCCGACCGCGACCCCTGGCCGCCGCCCCCAGAGCTGTGAACCAGCGGCGCCCACGGCGCCCCGCACCCCGGCCGCCGGAGGGCACACCCGCCCCCGCCGAACTGGCCGGAATGGCCCGCACCGGTCTGGCCGGCGCGGCCCGCGTCGCCCGCTGGGCCGACGCCGCACTCGGCCCCGGCCGCGCCGGCGCCACCGCCGACGGCAAGGCCACCCTGTCCGACGCCACCGCGGAACGCGCCGCCGCCGAGCTGGGCCTGAGTGCCGCTCAGGTCCGCGCCGACTGGGACACCGCCCGCCTCGCCGGCCTCGTCGAGGTGCACGGCGACAGCGCGCGCCCCGGCTGGCGGCTGCGCGCCTGGGACCGTGACGACAGCGCCGTACTGCGCGGCTGGGTCGCCCTCTTCGACGCCTGGTCGCTCGCCTGTCCCGAACCCGACGGGCACGAGCCGGCCGCCGTCGCCGAGGTCGTCTCGGCCATGCCCCAGGTGCTCTCCTTCCTCCAGCTCTCCGCCGGGCCCGTCCCGGTCGAGCAGCTGCTCGACCTGCTCCAGCAGCGGGTCACCGAACTGCGCACCGAACGCTGCGAGGTCGCCTACGAGCCCGGCACCGGGCAGCCCGCCGGCGCCCCGCGCCCCGCGGACCCCGCGCCGGCCGAGGACGCCCCGCTCGCCCCGCTGCTCGACTGGGCGCTGCGCGCCCTCGCCTCCGTCGGCGCCCTCACCTACGGCGCCGGCCAGGCCACCCTCACCCCGCTGGGCAGTTGGGCGGTGTGGGTCAAGCTGGAGCAGATCTGCGTGGCCGCGCAGAGCCCCGCCGGCAACATCGAGCAGTCCGCCGAGGACATGCTCCGCGGCTGCGCCCAGCTGCGCCCCAACGCGGCCCGCGCCGAGTACCGCGCCTGGCTCGCCGCCCGGCCCGTCGGCAGCGCCGTCACCGAGCTGATCGGCGCCGCCCGCGGCGACGACGCCCTGCTGCGCGGCCTGGCCTTCGAGGCGCTGCGCGTCGTCGGCGCCCCCGCCGAGCCCGACGTACGGGCCGTGGTCGACGAGCCGGCCCTGCGGCCGTACGCGCTGCTGTGGCTGGCCGAGCACGACGGGATCGACCCGGAGGACGCCCACGAGGTGCTCACCCGGGAGGAGGCCACCTGGCTGTGGGTGGACACCGCCGCCGCCGTCGCCGACCACGGCGAGGCGCCGATGCTGGTCCGGCACCTGGAGTCCGCGGTGCAGCCCACCGTGCCCCAGCTGCTCGACGAGGTCCGCGCCGTCGGCCACCCGCGCACCGTGCAGGTCCTGGTCGCGCTCGCCGCCGCGCACCCCGACCCGGCCCTGGCCAAGGCCGTCCGCCGGGCCGCGTTCCAGGTGCACACCGGGGGATGAGCGGCCGGGCAGCGGCTCAGCCGCCGATGTCCGGGGCGTAGGTCCCGAAGCTCCAGACGTTCCCCTCGGCGTCCCGGGCCATGTAGTCCCGCGAGCCGTAGTCCTGGTCCGTCGGGGGCATCAGGATCTCCACCCCGTGTTCCACGGCCCGCTGGTGGTGCGCGTCCACGTCGTCCACCACGACGTACACCCCGGCGGGTCCGGCGTCCTTCATCACCGTGTCGAAGAGGCCGCCGCGGCCCTTGGAGCCGATCATCACCGCGCCGCCGCCCTGGACCAGCTCGGCGTGCATCACCTTGCCGTCCTGCGTCTCGTACACCGACAGCTCGGTGAAGCCGAGGGCCTCCGTGAGCTGCCTGATCGCCGCCCTGGCGTCCGCGTACAGCAGCGTGGGACAGATGCCCGGCCGTGTGCCGCCACCCGTGCCTGCCATGCCGATCACTCCTTCGTGCATCGGTTGCGCCGTGCTTCCCGAGTCTCGCAGGCACCACCGACAGCGCCCCGGCCCGGCGGGCCGGCGGGCCGCGCCGCCCGCCGCCGAACGGGGGACTTCCGGTTCCCGCCCGCCCGGCGGCCCCGCCCGCCCGGCCGCCGGTGACTACGCTCTGCGCCTGATCCGGGACGGTGGATTCCAGTCGGCACCAAGGGGGCAAGGTGGCCTTTCCACCACACCGTCTCGTCGCCGTCCTCCTCACGGCCGTCGTCTCCCTCGGCCTGCTCGGCCTGGCCCGGCACGCGCGGCCCGCCCCCTACGGCGACCGGCTCCTGCCCGGCCGGTCCGGCGAGCCGCACCCGGACCCCCGGGCCTGGGCGGTGCGGGCGCACGACGGCGCCGTGGCCGGCTACGACAGCCGTACCGGAGCGCTGCGGTGGCGCTACGCGCGCGCGGGGCACCGCCCCGTCTCCGTGCTCCCCACGCGCGGGGAGGTGATCGCGCTCTGGGACGACGGACTGGTCACGGACACCGACGGCCGCTCCGTGCGCTGGCACCGGGCCCTGCCCGACGCGGCCGAGTGGCTCCCGGCCCAGGGCGGCACCGGCGTCCTGCGCCCCCTCGGCCGGGGCATCCTCGCGGTCGTCACCCCGCGCCGGGTCACCGCGTACCGCACCGCCGACGGCGACCTGCGCTGGGTGCTGCCCGCCCGGCAGGGCTGCGCGTTCCGGCCCGAGAGCGCCGTCCGGCGGGGCGCGGCCCTGCTCCTCGCCCAGCCGTGCGCGGACAGCGCCTGGACCGGGCAGCTCGTGGCCCTGGACGACCTGGGCCGGATCGCGCCAGGCCGCACCCCGCTGGGCAACGACCTGCCCGGCCCGCGCCCCGGCCCGCACCCCGGACACCTGGACGCAGAAAAACCGCTTGCCCGGCCCCGTTAGACTTGTTCCCATGGCCATTCTCCTCGCGCATTAGACGGCGGGAACGTCCTCAGCCGCCCACCCGCCAATCCCTGTACGCCCTGGAGTCTGTCCTTGATCTCCGCCTCCGGTATCGAGCTGCGCGCCGGTGCGCGCGTCCTCATCGAGAACGCCAGTTTCCGTGTCGCCAAGGGCGACCGCATCGGCCTCGTCGGCCGCAACGGCGCGGGCAAGACCACGCTGACGAAGTGCCTGGCCGGCGAGGGCATCCCGGCCGCCGGCCAGATCACCCGCTCCGGCGAGGTCGGCTACCTGCCGCAGGACCCCCGCACCGGTGACCTCGACGTCCTCGCCCGCGACCGCATCCTCTCCGCGCGCGGCCTCGACGTGCTGATCCGCAAGATGCGCGAGAACGAGGAGCGCATCGCCACCGGCAAGGGGTCCACCCGCGAGAAGGCCCTGAAGCAGTACGAGCGCCAGGAGACGGAGTTCCTCACCAAGGGCGGGTACGCCGCCGAGGCCGAGGCCGCCACCATCGCCGCCGCGCTGAACCTGCCCGACCGGGTGCTCGGCCAGCCGCTGCACACGCTCTCCGGTGGTCAGCGCCGCCGTATCGAGCTGGCCCGCATCCTGTTCTCGGACGCCGACACCCTGCTGCTCGACGAGCCGACCAACCACCTCGACGCGGACTCGATCATCTGGCTGCGGGACTACCTGAAGACCTACCGCGGCGGCTTCATCGTGATCTCCCATGACGTCGACCTCGTGGAGACCGTCGTCAACAAGGTGTTCTACCTGGACGCGAACCGGTCCGCGATCGACATCTACAACATGGGCTGGAAGCTGTACCAGCAGCAGCGCGAGGCCGACGAGAAGCGCCGCAAGCGCGAGCGCGCCAACGCCGAGAAGAAGGCCGCGGCCCTGCACTCGCAGGCCGACAAGATGCGGGCCAAGGCGACCAAGACCGTCGCCGCGCAGAACATGGCGCGCCGGGCCGACAAGCTGCTCGCGGGCCTGGAGGCGGTCCGGATGTCCGACAAGGTCGCCAAGCTCCGCTTCCCGGAGCCCGCGCCCTGCGGCAAGACCCCGCTGACGGCCGAGGGCCTGTCGAAGTCGTACGGCTCGCTGGAGATCTTCACCGACGTCGACCTCGCCATCGACAAGGGCTCCCGGGTGGTCATCCTGGGCCTCAACGGCGCCGGAAAGACCACGCTGCTGCGGCTGCTCGCGGGCGTGGAGCAGCCGGACACCGGCCAGGTCGTCCCCGGTCACGGCCTCAAGCTCGGCTACTACGCGCAGGAGCACGAGACGCTGGACGCCGACCGCACGGTCCTGGAGAACATGCGCTCGGCCGCCCCCGACATGGACCTGGTCGAGGTCCGCAAGGTGCTGGGCTCGTTCCTGTTCTCCGGCGACGACGTCGACAAGCCGGCCGGGGTCCTCTCCGGCGGTGAGAAGACCCGTCTCGCCCTCGCGACCCTGGTGGTCTCCTCGGCGAACGTGCTGCTCCTGGACGAGCCGACCAACAACCTGGACCCGGCCAGCCGCGAGGAGATCCTCGGAGCCCTGCGCACCTACAAGGGCGCGGTCGTCCTCGTCACCCACGACGAGGGCGCGGTCGAGGCGCTCCAGCCGGAGCGGATCATCCTGCTGCCGGACGGCGTGGAGGACCTGTGGGGCTCCGACTACGCGGATCTCGTCGCCCTGGCGTGATCGAAAGACTGATCCACAAAGACTGATCCACTGAGTATGGATCATTCGGCCCATCCGTGATCCATCATCTGTGTGAGATCTCCTCGTATCGAGGTGTGTCGTACACGGATTTTCCGGCCGATCCCCCGACAGTCGGGGGATCGGCCGCTTTGCCTTCCTGACCTGGTACTTCTCGAATCCGCTCGCTCGGAACCGTGGACCGCACCCCGTGGAATTTTCTATTCCGCTTGTGGGGATCGGCTCCTGTCGTCACAACGATGTCTCACGGACCTTGCCGAATGGGTGGCCATCACGCCCGGGAGGGGTGATCATGAGGAGACCAGAGCGCACTTCCCATGAGGAGGCACGGGTGGCCGAGACTCTGAAGAAGGGCAGCCGGGTGACCGGCGCCGCGCGCGACAAGCTCGCGGCAGACCTGAAGAAGAAGTACGACTCCGGTGCGAGCATCCGGGCGCTGGCCGAGGAGACCGGCCGCTCGTATGGCTTCGTACACCGGATGCTGAGCGAGTCGGGCGTCACGCTGCGTGGGCGTGGCGGAGCGACCCGCGGTAAGAAGGCCGCTTCGTCCTGACCCCGGGCGGCCCATCGGCTTCGATGGTGGCCACCCGGTCGGGAGACCGACCGGCCGGGTGGTTACTGTGCAGTCACTTAGCTTTGCTCTGCTGACCGCACCCATCGGAGGCGCCCCATGGCTTCGCCCGAGCAGGACCTCGCTCCCGCACTCGACAAGGACGGCGTACGGCTCACCGTCGACGACACGCTCGCCACGGTGACGCTGACCAACCCGGCCAAGCGCAACGCGCAGAGCCCCGCCCTGTGGCGGGCGCTCGCCGAGGCCGGGCGGCTGCTGCCGGGCTCCGTTCGCGTCGTCGTGCTGCGTGGCGAGGGCAAGTCCTTCTCCGCCGGGCTGGACCGTCAGATGTTCACCCCGGAGGGGATCCCGGGCGAGCCGTCCTTCATCGAACTCGCGCGCCGTGACGACGCCGGGCTCGACGCGACCATCGCCGAATACCAGGAGGCGTTCACCTGGTGGCGGCGGACCGACATCGTGTCCATCGCCGCTGTCCAGGGACACGCCGTCGGGGCCGGCTTCCAGCTCGCCCTCGGCTGCGACCTGCGGGTCGTCGCCGACGACGTTCAGTTCGCCATGCGCGAGACCAGCCTGGGCCTCGTACCCGACCTGACCGGCACGCACCCGCTGGTCGGGCTCGTCGGATACGCCCGCGCGCTGGAGATCTGCGCGACCGGGCGGTTCGTCGGGGCCGAGGAGGCGGTGTCGAGCGGGCTGGCCAACCTCGCGGTGCCCGCGGCCGAACTGGACGGGGCGGTCCGGGACTTGGCGGCGGCGTTGCTGGCCGCGCCGCGGGACGCGGTAGTGGAGACCAAGGCGCTGCTGCGTGGTGCCGTGGACCGCACGTACGACGAGCAGCGCGCGGCCGAGCGCGCCGCGCAGGCCCGGCGACTGCGGGACCTGGCCGGCCTCGGCGAATAGGCCGCCGGCAGCGGTGTGACCAGGACGCCGGCGCATCCGGCACGCCCTTTCGAAGGGCCGCACGCCTTTCCCGGGCCGTGCACGGCCGGGTGGGCCGCGCCGGTCGCCGGTCCCCCCGCGGACCCGACGGCACGGCGGCGCACTCGCGCCCGGGGGCGCTCCTCGCCGTGCCGCGGGTCCGGGGACGACGAGGGCTGCCTTCCCGGACGGCGGCCTCGTCCGGCCGACGGGAGAGGCTGGGCGAGGGGCGGTCCACACCGGGCGCGCGGAACCGTGCGGCCGGCTCTCCACGCGGCCGCACACGGAAGGCGGCCGTCAGAACCCGTGCCGGGTCCCGCCGTCCACCGGCACCATGACGCCGGTCACGTAGGAAGCCGCCGGGGACAGCAGGAACGCCGCCACCCGTCCGAACTCCTCGGGCGCCCCGTACCTCCGCAGCGGGATCCGGGACTCGTTCGCGGCACGGGTGGCCTCCGGGTCCGCGGAAAGCCCGTCCAGGTCGCGCATGCGGTCCGTGTCGATCCGCCCCGGCAGCAGCCCCACCACCCGGATCCCGCGCGGCCCCAGCTCGTCGGCGAGCGACTTGGCGAACCCGGCGAGTCCGGGCCGCAGCCCGTTGGAGATGGTCAGCCCGGGGATCGGCTCGTGCACCGACCCGGACAGCACGAACCCGATGGCACCGCCCTCGTCCAGCTCGGCCGCCGCCGCGCGGGCGAGCCGTACCGCGCCGAGGAACACCGTCTCGAACGCGGCGCGCCACTGCTCGTCGGTGTTGTCGGCGACGAACCCCGGCGGCGGCCCGCCCACGCTCACCAGCACCCCGTGGAAGCCGCCGAAGTGCTCACGCGCGGCGGCGATCAGCCGCTCGGGGGCCTCCGCGTCGGCGTTGTCCACGGCCACGCCCACCGCGCCCGGGCCCAGTTCCGCGGCGGCGTCGGCGACCTGCTTCTCGTCCCGCCCGGTGACGACCACCTTCGCCCCGTCGGCGAGGAGTTGCCGCGCGGCGGCGTTGCCCAGCCCGCGGGTGGCTCCGGTGACGACGTACACCCGGTCCTTCAGTCCAAGATCCATGGGTCCTATCCTGCCTCGTCGTCCCCGTACAGGGTCAGGGCGGTGTTCACCAGGCCGATGTGGCTGAACGCCTGCGGGAAGTTGCCCAGCTGACAGCCGTGGACGGGGTCGTACTCCTCGGCCAGCAGCCCCACGTCGTTGCACAGGCCCACCAGCCGGTCGAACAGTTCGCGCGCCTCCTTCGTCCGGCCGGTCAGATGCAGCGCGTCGGCCAGCCAGAACGAGCAGGCGAGGAAGGCGCCCTCGCCACCCGGCAGCCCGTCCACCACCGAGTCCTCGGTCTCGTAGCGGCGCAGGAAGCCGCCCTGGCCGAGGCCGTCGCGGATCGCGTCGACCGTGCCGACCACCCGCGGGTCCTCCGGCGGCAGGAACCCGACCCGCGGGATGAGCAGCAGCGCGGCGTCGAGTTCCCGGGAGCCGTAGTACTGGGTGAAGGTGTTCCGGTCCGGGTCGAAGCCCTTCTCGCACACCTCCCGGTGCACCTCGGCCCGGAGGGTGCGCCAGCCCTCCAGGTCGCCCGGCAGCTCCGGGTGCCGCTCCAGGGTCTGCACGGCCCGGTCGGCGGCCACCCACACCATCACCTTGGAGTGCACGAACTGGCGCCGGCCGCCGCGCACCTCCCACAGACCCTCGTCCGGCTGCCGCCACGCCGACTCCAGGAACGTCATCAGCGAGCGTTGCAGCGCCCACATGTGCGGCTTGCTGGGCAGTCCCGCGGCGCGGGCCAGCGACAGCGAGTCCATCACCTCGCCGTACACGTCGAGCTGGAGCTGGTCGACGGCGCCGTTGCCGGTGCGCACGGGGGAGGAGCCGGCGAAGCCGGGCAGCCAGGGCAGTTCGGTCTCCCCGAGCCGCCGCTCGCCCGCGACGCCGTACATGATCTGCAGGTCGGCCGGGTTGCCGGCGACCGCGCGCAGCAGCCAGTCGCGCCAGGCCTCGGCCTCCTCCTGGAAGCCCATGGAGAGCAGCGCGCCGAGCGTGAGGGTGGAGTCGCGCAGCCAGCAGTACCGGTAGTCCCAGTTGCGCACGCCGCCCGGCTTCTCGGGCAGCGAGGTGGTCGCCGCGGCGACGATCCCGCCGGTCGGTGCGTAGGTGAGCGCCTTGAGGGTGATCAGGGAGCGGACGACGGCGTCCCGGTAGGGACCGTCGTACGCGCACCGGCGGGCCCAGCGCCGCCAGTCGGTGACGCTGTGCTCCAGCGCCTCGTACGGGTCGATGAGCGGCGGGCGTTTCTCGTGCGAGGGGTGCCAGGTGAGCACGAACGCGATCCGCTCGCCCTCGGCGACGGTGAACTCCGCGTGGGTGCCGAAGTCCTCGCCCCAGGTGTGCACGGGCGGCTCGGAGCGCAGCCACGCGGAGTCCGGCCCGGCGACGGCCACCCGGTGGCCGTCCGAGCGGCGCACCCACGGCGTGATCGAGCCGTAGTCGAAGCGGAGGCGGAGCGTACTGCGCACGGTGACCCGGCCGCTGACGCCCTCCACGATCCGTACGACGTCGGGGGCGCGGTCGCGCTGCGGCATCAGGTCGGTGACGCGTACCGAGCCGTCGGCGGTCTCCCACTCGGTGTCCAGGACGAGGGTCTCCGGCCGGTAGGCCCGGCGGGTGCAGACGTCCGCGTCCGCGGGCGCGATCCGCCAGGAGCCGTGGTCCTCGTCGCCCAGCAGCCGGGCGAAGCAGGCCCCGGAGTCGAAGCGCGGCAGGCACAGCCAGTCGATCGAGCCGTCCCTGCCGACCAGGGCCGCGGTCTGCTCGTCTCCGATGAGGGCGTAGTCCTCGATGCGCGCGTCCACGGGATGCGGTTTCCCGGCGGGCCAGGGGGCCAATCAGGTGGTGCGCCGGGGGAGTGACGCCGGCGCGCGCAGCACCGCCTCGCGGCTCGCTGGCCTGGGGCTTCTTGTTCTTGCGGCACGCTCCGGTCGCACTCCCGCTCGCCCCCCTCTTCGACTGCACCCCGGCCCCACGGGTGGTTTACGCGTGATCTGCGGCTGTTCTGCGTACCCCTCCTCGCATGCCGGCTTCCGAGGACTTCCAAGGGAGGATGTTCATGACGTTCGGACTGATGCGCAGAGTAACGGCGGTGGCGGCTGTGTCGGCAGCCATGCTGGCCTTCACTGTCTCCACGGCGGACGCCTCTGCTCTCGACGGGCGCAGCGCGGCACGGTCATCGGCGCCTGCCGTGGTGCAAGCGGGCAGCTTCGACGGCAAGTGGATCATGGACCAGAGCAACGCCCCGCATGTGAGCCTCTTCCTGGGCGCTCCTGCCAGTGACGGCTCCTTCACCGGGTTCGCCTCCTGGGAAGGCAACAGCGGGGACATCGACGGCAGGCTCACCGGGGGCAACGTCGTCTTCTTCATTCACTGGAGCTTCGGACACACCGGCCGGTACGACGGACACCTGGGCTCGGACGGCAGGTGGTCCGGCGTGACCGTTGACATCAACGACCCGTCCAGCCAGGCCACCTGGGTCGCTCGCCGGGGTTAGACCGCCCGGCCCGTCACGGCGGAGTGACGCAGTGGTGCCCTTGTCCACGCGTTGCCTCTCCGCCGTGATGTGTCCCAGCAGTACCGTCCATCGTCCGGGCTTGAGGCCGGCGATCAGCAAACAACAGGCACTCAGACCGCGGCCGGTGCGCTCTCCTCCGGCTGCCGCTCGGCGGAGGCCTCCTCCCGGTCGCGGAGCTCCCGCCGGACCAGGAACCACCAGCCGACCGGGACGGCCGCCGCGAACAGCCACCACTGGATCATGTACGCGTAGTTCAGCGGTGCGTCCTCGCTGCCCGGGTCGGAGATCTGCTCCGGGGAGCCGCCCCTGGCCGCGGGCGCCGTCTGCTGGATGTAGCCGCCGAGCACCCGCGCGCCGAGCCGCCGCGCCTCGTCGGCGCTGTTGATCAGCATGATCTGCCGGTCGGGCAGGCCCGCGACGTTCTTGATGCCGCTCGCCGCGGTGGTCTCGTCGGCCATCAGCCGCCCGGTGACGGTGGTCCGGCCGGCCGGCGGGGCGGGGACCTTCGGGAAGGCGGTCTGCACGCCGTTCGCGGGGATCCAGCCGCGGTTGACGAGCAGCACCTTGCCGTCGTCGAGGAGGAAGGGGGTGAGGACGTGGAAGCCGACCTCGCCGTCGGAGTTCGTGCGGCGCCGGACCACGACCTCCCGGGCGGTGTCGAAGGTGCCCGTCGCGGTGACCGTGCGGTACTTCTCGGTGCGGGTCACGGTGTGCCCCGGGGAGGTCAGCCGCTCGACCGGGACCGGCTCGGCGTGCAGCGCGGCGGAGACCAGGTCGTTGCGGGCGGTGCGCTCCTCGTACCGGTGCTGCTGCCAGAAACCCAGCCGGATCATCGTCGGGATCAGCGCGATCGCGACGAGCGTGAGGATCACCCACTGGCGGGACAACAGGAAGCGGTAACGGTGCACCCCACGACGGTACCTCCGGGCCGTGGGGTGCAATCAGGCGGGTACCGGGTCACACCCGGTCGACGATGCCGGTCCTCCCCTCCTGGCGGGCGCAGTGCGCGCCGCAGTACCAGTGGCCCTCCACCTCCACGCCCTGCCCGATGATCTGCACCCGGCAGTGCTCGCAGATCGGGGCCATGCGGTGGATCGCACAGGAGAAGCAGTCGAAGACGTGCACCGCGCCCTGCGCGTGCACCTCGAAGGACATTCCGTAGTCATTGCCGCAAACTTCGCATGTCGCCATGGGCCACAGGGTGAGCCGTCGGCCGATCGCCCGGCGAGCGGGCGCCGGGTGAGTCGTGGGGCAACCACCCGTTCGTACGATCACTCGGCCCGGACCCGGCTACTCGTCGGCGGGCTCGACATCCCTCAGCAGCTGCCCGAACGCGGCCTCGTCCACGATCGGTGTGCCGTACTGCCGGGCCTTGACCGTCTTCGACGTGCCCGAGTCGGGGTCGTTGGTCACCAGCAGGCTGGTCAGCCGGGAGATGCTGCCGGCGACGTGCAGCCCGGCCTCGGTGGCGCGGTCCTCCAGCAGGTCCCGCTCGGTCGAGGTGTCACCGGAGAAGGCCACCCGCATGCCCTGTTTGAGGCGTTTGCCGTCTTCATAGCGGCCTGGGTTGGGATAGGGGCATGCGGGCCTTTTGCGGGACGGGCGCCAACTGCTCGCCCGGTAGGCGCCGTAACCACCCGACGACTGCCGGGGCACCGGCCGGTCCGACCACTCCGTCAGCGGCCGGCACTCCAGCAGCGGCAGCCGTACACCGCCCTGCGCCGCGGCCAGCAGACTCGGCCGGAACGCCTCCGCCAGCACACGCGCGTCGTCCAGCGCGTGGTGCGCCCGCTGCTGCACGACCCCGAAGTGCGCCGCCAGCGACTCCAGCTTGTGGTTGGGCAGCGGCAGCCCCAGCTCCTTCGACAGCGCGATGGTGCACAGCCGTTGCCGCACCGGCGCCTCGCGCCGCACGCGCGCGTACTCCCGCGCGATCATCTGCCAGTCGAAGACGGCGTTGTGCGCGACGAGCACCCGGCCGTCCAGACGGGTGGCGAACTCCTCGGCGATGTCCCCGAACAGCGGAGCGCCTTCGAGGACGTCACTCGTCAGACCGTGTATCCACACCGGCCCCGGATCCCGCTCCGGGTTGACCAGCGTGTACCAGTGGTCCTCGACCTCGCCGCGCGCGTCCAGCCGGTACACGGCCGCGGAGATGATCCGGTCGTCCCGGGCCAGGCCGGTGGTCTCCACGTCAACGACCGCGTATCCCTTCGGATACACGGCCGGCCACTGGGTGGGGGAGGACACTGCGGTCGCACGGTCTTCGAGCATGGTCATTGAGGATACGGGCCACGACTGACAGCGCGGCTCCTCAGGTCCCGGCCGTACGGCGTCACCCATGGGCCGCCACCAGGTCCCCGGCGGTCGGCGGCGCGTGTCCGCAGCCCCCGGCCGGGCCGGGCAGCCGGTGGAACCCGCCGGTCGCGCCCTCCGGCGCCACCCCGCCGTGCAGCAGCGCCGCGAACACCTGCCTCCTCGCCGCCGTTTCACCCGCACGGGTGCCGGCGTCCACCGCGTCCCCGGAGAAGCGCGCCGCCGCAGTCGCCCCCGCGGTCAGGACCGTGGGCGTACGGAGGTGCGGGCGCCGGTCGCCTTCCACGCGCTGGGCGTCGGTACGGCGGCCCCACGCGCCGGGGTGGGATCCTCCCTGCTGTGACGGAACCCACCCACGACGAGGCCCACGGCGGCGCCCTCGGCTCCCGGCTGAACTGGCTCCGCGCGGCCGTGCTCGGCGCGAACGACGGCATCGTCTCCACCGCGGGACTGGTCGTCGGCGTGGCCGGCGCGACCGGGAGCCGGGCCGCCCTGCTCACCGCCGGACTGGCCGGCCTGCTCGCCGGCTCGATGTCCATGGCGGCCGGCGAGTACGTCTCCGTCTCCACCCAGCGAGACTCCGAGATGGCCGCGCTGGCCGTGGAGAAACGGGAGCTGCGTGAGCAGCCCGAGGCCGAACTGCGGGAGCTGACCGACCTGCTGGAGGCGCGCGGCCTGTCCCGCGACGTGGCCCGCGAGGCCGCCGAACAGCTCACCGCGCGGGACGCGCTGAAGGCCCACGCGCGCGTGGAGCTGGGCATCGACCCGGACGAGCTGACCAACCCCTGGAACGCGGCCTGGGCGAGCTTCCTGTCGTTCACCGCGGGCGCGCTGCTGCCCCTGCTGGCCATCGTCCTGCCCCCGGCCGGCTGGCGCCTCCCGGTCACCGTCGTCTCGGTCCTGGCCGCCCTCGCCCTCACCGGCTGGTCCAGCGCCCGCCTCGGCGCGGCGGCCCCGAAACGGGCGGTACTGCGCAATGTGGCCGGCGGGGCGCTGGCGATGGGGGTGACGTACGCGGCGGGGAGCCTGCTGGGGGCGGCGGGGGTGTGACCGGCCGTCAGTCGATGACCAGGCGCTCGCGGGGGAACAGATGGGTGCCGAGGACGTTTTCGCAGTCGTGGAGCTGGATCTCCACGTCGTGCAGGGGGGCCAGCGTGGTCAGGTCCAGCGGGCCGCAGCGGGAGAAGGAGACGGACTTCAGGGCGGGGAGTTGCGCGAGTGCCTCGATGTGGTGCACCTGGGTGATCCTGCGGAGGTAGACAGAGGCCAGCGTCCGATGGGGCGTCAGGTCGCCGAGGTCGACCTCGTGGACGTCGAGGACTTGAAGCGATTGCAAGGGCGAGAAGGGCCCGGCGGAGAGGAAATCGCGCCACTGCCGGTCGTCGTGCACGCTCAGCCAGGTCAGTGAGGTGAGGGCCTCCAGTCCGGTCAGCCGCATGAGACAGGCGTGATCAAAGAAGCTCAGGCCCGTCAGTCGGGGGGCGAAGGGCAGTTCGTCCAGGCCTCTCTCCGCGGGGAGGAAGTTCAAGGACAGATGGTGGAGCTCGGGCAGGTCCGACAGCGGTGCCAGGGAGAACCCGTCCTCGAAGCCGTCCAGATAGATCCTGCTCAGGGGCAGGCCGGACAACGGACGCAGATCGGTGACCGACGGGCACCGGTTGAGGGACAGCTCACGCAACCGCGGCAGTCCCCTCAGGGGTGCGAGGTCGCTGACCACCCCGTTCAGGGAGAGCCCCAGGAACTCGAGGTTCTCGTTCTCCAGGGCCTCGGGAGGAAGACCGTGGTCGCCGATCAGGTTCAGCCTCGTGAGCCGGGGAAGCCGGGGCAGCAGCGCCAAGGCCTCGGCATCGCGTACGTTCAGGAGCTGTCCCGCGCCACCGTTCTCCTCGAGCACTGCTTCGAAGTACTCCCTGGTGTCGAAGGACCCCCAGCCGAAGTCGAGTTCCGCGACCACCCGTGGGCGCCGGTCCGCACGGAACCGCGAGATCACCCGCAGCGCCGCCTCGCCCCCGATCAACCGCGCGGTACGGACCACCGCAGCCGCCTCGCGCTCCGTCAGCCCCTCCGGCCCCGGCAACAGCTCCAGCACCAGTTCCCCGGCCCGGGCGAGCGCTTCGGCCTGCTTGGAGGTGTACGGCGGCATCAGCGCACCGGCCCGCTCCTCCACCTCCGCGCGCACCGCCGGATCCAGCTCCGGCGCGTGCTCCAGGCTCGCCGCCGCGAGCAGGACCAGCCGCTCCCGGTGCCGCGCCGTCCGGTCCGCGCGCCGCAGCAACTGCCGCAGCAGCCGGCCGCGTTCCTCCACGCGCGCGTGCCCCACCGCCATCCGTACGACGTCGTCCCACTGGTCGTCGTGCGCGTTGCGGACCAGCACGCCGAAGTCCCGGGCCTCGACGGCCGCCTTCGCGCCCAGGTAGTCCTGGAAGGTGCGGTGGACGAAGTCGACGGCACCCGGCACCGGTTCGCGCAGCAGTCCGCTGCGGTTCAGCAGATGGGTGAAGACCTGCTCGGCGTCCCCCTGCGCCCGCACCTGGGGCATCGCGGCCAGCCACTCGTCCAGCATCCCGACGACGTCCTGCCGGGCGGCCTCCGCCTGCCCGTTGCGGATCAGCCAGTAGGCCAGCCGCTGGAGCAGCGCCGTCTGCTCGTCCCGGGACAGTACGAGCCCCTCCACGGAGGTGATCTCCCGCTCGGTGTCCCGCCGTACCAGCAGCATGTCCAGGGCGGCGTCGTACAACTCCTTGCGGGCCCGCGGCAGATGCATGCGCCGGTCGCGGTTCAGGGCGCACAGCAGGGCGCACATCAGGGGGTTGGTGGCGAGCCGGCCCAGGTCACGGCGGGTGGTCACCGCCTCGTGCAGGCTCTCCTCGTACCGCGCCAGCAGGTCCCGCTCGCCGTCCGACGGGCACTCCCGCCGCGCCGCCTCGTGCCAGTGCCGGACGAACGCCCTGATGTCGTCCCGGTCCATCGGCAGCAGGGTGTGCGTGCTGAAGTCCTGTCCCGCCAGCCAGCCGTCCGGCACCGCCGAGGGGCGGGTCGTCACCACGTACCGCGCCTTCGGGAACGCTGTGATCAGCGACCGGAGCCAGTGCTCGGTACGGCCGCGCAGCCGCTGCGGCACCTCGTCCACCCCGTCCACCAGGACCAGCGCGCGGCCGGCGGCGAGCAGTTCCTCGGCCCACCCCTCCGGCGCCCGTAGCGGCACCCCGGCGGCCGGCAGGAACTCCTCCGGCATCGGCAGGCCGTCCGGTGTGTTGAAGGCCCTCAGCCGCAGCACGAACGGCACGCAGCGGTTCCAGTCCGCCAGCTCGGGGCCGAAACCCTGCCGGGCCGCGTTCAGCGCGAGCCACTGCAGCAGGGTCGACTTGCCGGACCCGGCCTGCCCCCGCAGCACGAGCCGGCGGCAGTCGGCCAGCGCCTGTTCCACCCGCACGGCCGGCGCCGCCGCACCGACCCCCTCGGCGTGCGGCTCGTACCGGTGCCGTCCGGTCACCCCGAGGGACAGGTACGCCGTCTCCAGCGGCCACTCGGCACGGCGCCGGCCGCCCAGGGTGACCCCGTAGAGCTCCAGCCGGGAGTGCGCCTCGGCAATGAAGTCCGCGTACCGCTGTTCGAACCCTAGGAAGCGCGCCTCGCCGGAGTCGTTCCGCTGCCGCAGCAGCGCCCCGGACCGGCGGGTCTGCTCCACCGCCGCCCGCGCCGGGAACGACGGTTCGGCGGTGAGTTGTTCGACGATGTGCGCGCAGCACAGGGCGAGCAGTTCGCCGTACAGATCACGTCCCCGTGGGGCGAGACCGGCCGGCGGACGCTCCAGCTCCGCCGCGAGCCGCCCGGGATCCAGGTCGGCGGCGAAGAGCCGGCCCGCGTCCAGCGGGCCCGCCGCCGCGAAGGTGTCCTGCACGGCGGTCATGGCCGCGAGCCGCTCGTGCTCCGGCAGCGTCGCGTACCGGGAGGAGATCCGTTCCGCCAACACCCGCGCCAGCTTCTCCGGGGCCGCAGGACCGGGCAGCGGCCGGACCCGGTCCGGCACCAGTCCCGCTCCCGGCTTCGCGGTGAACAGCGACTTCGCGGCCGACGACGCCACGGTCGTCGCCAGCCGGAGCAGCAGAGTCTCCAGTCCGTGCATCCCCCGGTCCTCCCCGTTTCCGCCTGCCGCATCGTAGGACCGGGCCCCGCGCCGGGCTACGGCACCTCGCCGCGCGCCCCGCGCGGGAGGCGACGTACCGTGAAGGGCGCCCCCACCCCGGGCGCACCCGCCCACACCCCCGGGCGCACCCCCGACCTCGCACGACCCCGCACGAGAAGGATCCCCGCCATGCGCGCCACCACCATCCACGCCCCGTACGACATGCGCGTGGAGGACGTGCCCGAGCCCGTGGTGCAGCTGCCCACCGACGCCGTCGTGCGGGTGCTGCGGGCCTGTATCTGCGGCAGCGACCTGTGGGCGTACCGGGGCGAGGCGGCCCGGCAGCCGGGGCAGCGGATCGGGCACGAGTTCCTGGGCGTCGTGGAGGAGACCGGCTCCGACGTGGGCACCGTCCACCGAGGCGACCTGGTCGTCGCGCCCTTCATGTGGTCCGACGGCGTCTGCGCCTACTGCCGCGAGGGCCTGACGACGTCCTGCGAGCACGGCGGCTTCTGGGGCTCCGTCGGCTACGACGGCGGGCAGGGCGAGGCCGTCCGCGTGCCGTTCGCCGACGGCACCCTGGTGCGGCTGCCCAAGGAGGCGGCCTCCGACGAGCGCCTGCTGTCCGCCCTGCTGACCCTGTCCGACGTCCTCGGCACCGGCCACCACGCCGCCCTCGGCGCGGGCGTCCGGCCCGGCGCCACGGTCGCGGTCGTCGGTGACGGCGCGGTCGGCCTGTGCGCCGTCCTGGCCGCCAAGCGGCTCGGCGCCGAGCGGATCATCGCGCTCGGCCGGCACGAGACCCGTACCGGCATCGCGCGCCGGTTCGGCGCCACCGACGTGGTCGCCGAACGCGGGGACGCGGCCGTCGAGGCGGTCCGCGAGCTGACCCGCGGACAGGGCGCCCACTGCGTCGTGGAGGCGGTCGGCACCGAGCAGTCCATGCGGACGGCCGTGAACGTCACCCGCGACGGCGGCGCCATCGGCTTCGTGGGCGTGCCCCACGGCAGCGGCACCGGCCTGGACCTCGGCGTGATGTTCGACCGGAACATCGCCCTGCGCGGCGGTGTCGCCCCGGTCCGCGCCTACATCCCCGACCTGCTGCCCGACGTGCTCGACGGCACGATCGACCCCTCGCCGGTGTTCGACATGACCGTCGACCTGGAGGGCGTGCCCGCCGGCTACAAGGCCATGGACGAACGCACCGCGCTCAAGGTGCTGGTGACCGCATGACCGCATGACCGCATGACCGCATGACCGACTGCACCGGCGGCGTCCACACCATGGACGGCGTCAAGGACTGAATCAACGTCGTCCACCTCACCGCCACTCGGCCGGGTCCGAACCCCAGGGCACCGGAGGCCCGGCCCAGGCGGTGGGACCGCCGGCGAAGGACACGGGCGGCCGGGCGTGCCGCAGCCGGCCCAGCGGGCTGTCCGTCCCGGCCAGCCAGGCGTCCGGGCCCGGGTACGGCGCGCCCTCGGCCGGGCCCGGCCGGATGCCGTCCGTGAGCCAGCGGGCGGTCCGGGCCAGCGCCAGCCTGACCAGCCGGCTCCCGCCCTCGTACGACTGCTCGGTCAGGGCCCGCAGCACGGCCGCCGCCAGCAGATAGCCGGTGCCGTGGTCGAGGGCCTGCGCGGGCAGCGCGCCGGGCCGCTCCGCCGTGCCCTCGGTCACCGCGATGCCGGTCGCGACCTGCACCAGGCTGTCGAAGCCGCGCCGCCCGCCCCACGGCCCGTAGCCGCCCCACGCCGACACCTGGGCCACCACCAGTCCGGGGTGCCGTTCGGCCAGCGCGTGCGGTGTGAGCCCGAACCGGTCCAGGGCGCCCGGCCGGTACCCGGTCACCACGACGTCGGCCCTGCTCAGCAGCTCCTCGAAGGTGTCCCGGCCGGCGGCCAGGTCGAGCACGGCGGACCGCTTGCCGAAACCGGTGTCGGCCTGCTGGTCGGGGAGTTCGGGCAGCCACGGCGCGTCCAGGCGCAGGACGTCCGCGCCCAGCAGGGCCAGGGTGCGGGTGGCGACCGGGCCCGCCAGCACCCGGGTCAGGTCCAGCACCCGCAGTCCGGCGGCGGGCAGCAGGGGAGCGGCGGCCGGGTCCAGGGGTGCCGGCGCGCGCGCGGGAGCCGCGTCCAGCCGTACGCGCTCCACCAGCGGCCGGGCGGCCACCTCGGCGGCCTGCGGGTGCGCCCGCCACTCCCCGGGGGAGCGCAGGGCCACCGCGAGACCGCCGGCGCCGTAGACGGCCTCCTCGGTCTCCCGGGCGGAGCGCTCGGCGAGCCGGCCGGCGACCGCCTCCGCCGAGGCGTCCGCCGGCAGGCCCAGCGCGCCGAGCAGCCGGGCCCGGTGGTGCGGGTAGTTGGCGTGGGTGCGCACCCAGCCGTCCGCCGTGCGCCAGAACCGCGACAGCGGGGCGAAGACGTCCGGTGTCCGGCCGTCGACCCGGAGGAGCCGCTCGCTGTGGAAGGCGGCGGCCACCGCCCCGTCGTCCACGGTGACCGCCGGTACCTCCGTGAGCCCGGCCCGCCGTGCCCCCAGCTCGGCGGCGGCCAGCGCGCACGCTCCGACACACGCGCGGGCCAGTTCGCGGACGGGCAGCCGCGCGTCGAGCACGTCCCGGCGGACGACCGCCGAGACGCGCCGCGCCAGACCGGGGTGCCCGCCGACGGCCTCCCAGGCATCATTGATTCCTGTCATGACTTCACTATGCAGTATTGATTGAATCAACCTATGGCTGTTCGGGGCGACGGAGGCTCAACCCCGTCCAACACTGCACGGAGCCCGGCTGCCTACTCGACCGCGCGCAGTGCATTGACCACGCCGAAGCCGTAGAAGCCGTTCACCCGCTTGCCGCCGACGCAGGTCGCGTCCACGACGCCGTCCCCGTTCCCGTCGTACGGCTCGGCCGGGCAGCCCGGGTTGTCCGCCTGCGCCTTCAGCAGCGCCCGCAACTGCGCCGGGGTGGCGTGCGGGTGGGCCGACTTGAGCAGCGCGGCCACCGCGGCCACGTGCGGCGAGGCCATCGAGGTGCCCTGCAGGAAGCCGTACTGGTTGTTCGGCATGGTGGACAGGATGCGCCCGTTCTTCGACGGCGTGTCCGGGATCTGGTACTTGTCGCCGCCCGGGCCCGCGACGTCGACGACGCCCCGGCCGTAGCTGGAGTAGTACGACTTGGTGCCCTTCACGCCCACGGCGCTCACGGTCACCACACCGGGCAGCTGGGTCGGCACGTCGAAGCACTCGTGCGGGTCGATCGTGCGGGTCTGCGCCGTCGAGTCGTCGGGGCTGGAGTCGTCCACGATCGCGTCGGCGTCCAGGTCGTGGTTGGAGTTGCCCGCCGAGGCGACGTTGAGCGTGCCCTTGCGCTGGGCGTACAGCTGGGCCCTGTTGACCGCGTCAACGATGGCACGTTGATCGGGGTCGTCCATGCAGTTGTACAGCCACGGGTCCACGTAGTAGCTGTTGTTGGTGATCTCGATGCCGTGGTCCGCGGCGAACACGAACGCGCACACCACGCTCTCCGGATAGAACAGCGAGGTCGAGTCCGGCTGCGACACCGTGATGCTCGCGACCTTCACGCCCGGCGCCACACCGGCCACGCCCGTGCCGTTGCGGGCGGCGGCTATCTCACCGGCCACATGGGTGCCGTGGTAGTGGTCGGCGTCCGCCGGCCGCCACGCGCCGTACGTCGTGTCCGCCTTGCCGCTCACGCAGCTCGCCGACTGGGACGCGGAGAAGTTCGGGGCGATGTCCGGGTGGGTGTCGTCGACGCCCGTGTCGATGACCCCGACCGTCACGTTCCGGCTGCCCGGGTTGATCCGCGCGGCCCGGTCGGCGCCGATCGCCCGCAGGTCCCACTGGTCCGCCTCCAGCGGCTCCTCGCCCGCGGCCGCGCTCGACGCGAGCCGCGCCTGCTCCGCCCGGGACAGCACCTGCGCCGACCCCTCGTCCGTCGTCCCCGCCGCGCTGAGCGGCGCGGTACGGGTGGCGCCCGCCGAGTCGACCCCGCGCACCGCACGCATCCGCGCGCCGAAGTCCGGGTTCGCGGAGTGGACGACGATGACGCCGATCCGGTCGTAGGTGGCCACGACCGTACCGCCGTTGCGCGCTATCTCCCGCCGCACGGACGCGATCGTGCCGTGGTCGCTACGGGTGTTGACCACGTAGGCGAGATTGGGGCCGTCCGCCGCCCGCGCCACCGTGCCGGCGGCGGGTGCCGCGGAGGCCGCCGACGGCAGGAAGCCGAGCGAGGCGGTCAGCGACAGCACGACCGGCACCGCGAGCGCGAGGCGGCGTCTGGAGCGCAGATGAGCCATGGGATCTCCACATCATCCGGATACGGAACCGCCCGGAACACGGGTCGTGTTCGGGCAGGTACATGACGGGTGGTGCAGGCCGAAGCTATCTGCCGCGCCCGATCTCCGAAAGAGCCCGACGGACTTGAACCGCTCCGCGCGCGGCGCCGTGACCGTGGACGGAGGGCCCGGCACCGCCGCCGCCCTCCGCCGGGATCACGCAACGGAGTCGACCGGCGACAAGCGGTAACGTGATCCCGATCCTGTGAGGCCAGACAGCGCATGTCCGTGACGCGAGGAGAGCCCGTGGCTACCGAGACACCGCCACCCGCGAAACCCCAAGCTTCCCTTCCCTCCACCGAGGAGTTCACCGAGGTGCAGCAGAGCGCGGAGTTCGGTGAACTGCGCCGCGCCCACCGCTCCTTCGCCTTCCCGCTGACCATCGCCTTCATCGCCTGGTACCTGCTGTACGTCCTGCTGTCGAACTACGCGGGCGGCTTCATGGGCACCAAGGTGGCCGGCAACGTCAACGTGGCCCTCGTCCTGGGCCTCGCCCAGTTCCTCACCACGTTCCTCATCGCCTGGTGGTACGCGCGGCGCGCCGCCGCCCGGCTCGACCCCAAGGCCGAGGCCATCAAGTCCCGGATGGAGGGCGGAGCATGAGCCCCGTTCAGCACACCCTGCTCGCCGCCGGCGAGGCCTCCGAGCACCGGACGCTGATCATCACCCTGTTCGCGGTGTTCGTCGCCGCGACCCTCGTCATCACCGTCTGGGCCGGCCGGCAGACCAAGGACGCCGCCGACTTCTACGCCGGCGGACGGCAGTTCACCGGCTTCCAGAACGGCCTCGCCGTCTCCGGCGACTACATGTCCGCCGCGTCCTTCCTCGGCATCGCCGGCGCCATCGCCCTGTTCGGCTACGACGGCTTCCTGTACTCCATCGGCTTCCTGGTCGCCTGGCTGGTCGCGCTGCTCCTGGTCGCCGAGCCGCTGCGCAACTCCGGCCGCTACACGATGGGCGACGTCCTCGCCTACCGGATGCGCCAGCGCCCCGTCCGTACGGCCGCGGGCACCTCCACGATCGTCGTGTCGATCTTCTACCTGCTGGCCCAGATGGCCGGTGCCGGCGTCCTCGTCTCCCTGCTCCTCGGCATCACCAGCGACAGCGGCAAGATCGGCATCGTCGCCCTGGTCGGCGTGCTGATGATCGTGTACGTCACCATCGGCGGCATGAAGGGCACCACCTGGGTCCAGATGGTCAAGGCGGTCCTGCTGATCGTCGGCGCCCTGCTGCTGACCTTCCTGGTGCTGCTCAAGTTCGACTTCGACATCTCGGACCTGCTCGGCAAGGCCGCCGACAACAGCGGCAAGGGCAGCGCCTTCCTGGAGCCCGGACTGAAGTACGGCGCCACCGGCACCACCAAGCTGGACTTCATCTCGCTCGGCATCGCCCTGGTCCTGGGCACCGCCGGCCTGCCGCACATCCTGATCCGCTTCTACACGGTCCCCACCGCCAAGGCCGCCCGGAAGTCCGTCATCTGGGCGATCGGACTGATCGGCGCCTTCTACCTGATGACCCTCGCCCTCGGCTTCGGCGCCGCCGCGCTGATCAAACCGGAGGAGATCATCACCTCCAACAAGGCGGGCAACACCGCCGCCCCCCTGCTGGCGCTCCACCTGGGCGGCGTCGACTCCGACTGGGGAGCCGTCCTGCTCGCCACCATCTCCGCGGTCGCCTTCGCCACCATCCTCGCGGTCGTCGCCGGACTGACCCTGGCCTCGTCGTCCTCGTTCGCGCACGACATCTACGCGAACGTCATCAAGAAGGGCCAGGCCACCGAGAAGCAGGAGATCGGCGCGGCCCGCTGGGCGACCGTCGGCATCGGCGCGGTCTCGATCGTCCTCGGCGCCCTGGCCCGCGACCTGAACGTGGCCGGCCTGGTCGCCCTCGCCTTCGCGGTCGCCGCCTCCGCCAACCTGCCGACCATCCTCTACAGCCTGTTCTGGAAGCGGTTCACCACCTCGGGCGCCCTGTGGTCGATCTACGGCGGCCTGGTCACCGCGGTCGGCCTGGTGCTGTTCTCCCCGGTGGTCTCCGGCAAGCCGACCTCGATGTTCCCCGGCGTCGACTTCCACTGGTTCCCGCTGGAGAACCCCGGCATCATCTCCATCCCGGTCGGATTCCTGCTCGGCGTCGTGGGCACCCTGCTGTCGAAGGAGACCCCGGACGCGGGCAAGTACGCGGAACTGGAGGTGCGGTCCCTGACCGGCACCGGAGCCCACTGACGGTTCCCACGGACGACCGCGTCGTGCGGGCCTGTACGGTCCTACGACGCGGTCGCGTCCCACCTCGTGGGATCGGTCGCTGTCGTTGTCACCGGTGTCACGTAGGCTCGCAGGTGTCGGGCGACCCACGCCCGGCCGAGAACCGGATGACCGGCAGCGGGAGGGGGCCCACGTGCTCATCGACACCTACGGCCGAGTGGCCACCGACCTGAGGGTCTCGCTCACCGACCGGTGCAACCTGCGCTGCACGTACTGCATGCCCGAGGAGGGCCTGCAGTGGCTGGCCAAGCCGGACCTGCTCACCGACGACGAGATCGTCCGGCTCATCGACATCGCGGTCCGCACCCTCGGCATCGAGGAGGTCCGCTTCACCGGCGGCGAGCCGCTGCTGCGCCCGGGCCTGGTCGGCATCGTCGAGCGCGTCGCGGCCCTCGCCCCGCGCCCGCAGATGTCCCTCACCACCAACGGCATCGGCCTCAGGCGCACCGCGACCGCCCTGAAGGCGGCGGGCCTGGACCGGGTCAACGTCTCCCTGGACACCCTCCGCCCGGACGTCTTCAAGACCCTCACCCGCCGCGACCGCCACAAGGACGTCCTGGAGGGCCTGGAGGCCGCCCGCGAGGCCGGGCTGAACCCCGTCAAGGTCAACTCGGTCCTGATGCCGGGCCTGAACGACGACGAGGCCCCGGACCTGCTCGCCTGGGCGGTGGAGCACGACTACGAGCTGCGCTTCATCGAGCAGATGCCCCTGGACGCCCAGCACGGCTGGAAGCGCGAGGGCATGGTCACCGCCGGCGACATCCTCGCCTCCCTGCGCACCCGCTTCGACCTCACCCCCGAGGGCGCGGACGAGCGCGGCTCGGCACCGGCGGAGCGCTGGCTGGTGGACGGCGGCCCGCACCGGGTCGGCGTGATCGCCTCCGTCACCCGGCCGTTCTGCGCCGCCTGCGACCGCACCCGCCTCACCGCCGACGGCCAGATACGCACCTGCCTGTTCGCCACCGAGGAGACCGACCTGCGCGCGGCCCTGCGCTCGGGCGCCCCGGACGAGGAGATCGCCCGGATCTGGAAGCTCGCGATGTGGGGCAAGAAGGCCGGCGCGGGCCTGGACGACCCCGCCTTCGTCCAGCCGGACCGCCCCATGTCGGCGATCGGCGGCTAGCACCGCTGTCCGTGCCGGACCGGGGCCGTGGCGGCTTGCGTGGACCCGTCGGCCGGCTCGACGTGTCAGGCCGGGCGTCCCGCGCCACCGCGGACAGGCGGAAACCGCCGACGGCCGCGGGGGATTGACCGTCGGCGGTGGCTCGGTGAGCGGGCGCCGGCCGCTGCGAGCAGGTGCGTCAGCCCGCCTGCGGGAGGGTGGGGCGCATCAGTGCCCGGGCGTCGGCGTCCCCGGCGGTCAGCCCGCTCAGGATGCCCTCCACCGTCTCGCTGGCCTCACGGAACAGCGCGCGCCCCGACGGCGTCAGCTGGACCAGTGAGCCGCGGCCGTCCCCGGGGGACGGTTTGCGTGCCGCATAGCCCGCGTCGACCATCTGGGTCAGCAGCCGGGAGACCTGGGGCTGGCTGCGCGAGGACCGGGAGCTGAGCTCTCCCGAGCGGATCCAGCCGCGCTCGTGCCACATCACGTCCATGACTTCGTAGGCGCTCACGCAGAGGTTGTGCCGGTCGGACAGAGCTCGTTCGACCGCCTGGTTCATGCGCGCGGTGACGCGTACACAGGACAGCCACTGGTCGCCAAGAGAGTTCACCACGCCCATGAGTGTAAGTTCACCGTCCCCCGCTTGTCTATTCATTCGCATACATGTACCTTCCTCGGCGGAAGGAGGCTCACGATGACTGAAACGATCTCCGAGGTGGAGACCGGACAGCACCAGCAGGCGCCCGCCCCCTGGACCCCGATGGCCGTGGTGGGCGTGGCCCAGTTGATGGTCATGCTCGACTCGACGGTGGTGAACGTGGCGCTGCCGTCCATCGGCGCCGACCTGCCGGCGGGCCCGTCGGCACTGCAGTGGACGATCAGCGCCTACGTGCTGATGTACGGCAGTCTTCTGTTGTTCGGCGGCCGTGTCGCCGACGTGCTCGGCCGCCGGCGCTCGTTCCTCACCGGGCTGACGCTCTTCACGGTCGCGTCGGTGCTGTGCGGACTGGCGGGCAACGAGGAACTCCTGGTGACGGGCCGGGCCGTGCAGGGACTGGGTGCCGCGTTGCTGTCGGCCGCCGCCCTCTCGATCGTCCTGGCCGTCTATCAGCTCCCGCAGCAGCGCAAGATCGCCCTCACCGTCTGGAGCGGACTCGGCGTGCTCGGCGCCACCATCGGTGTGGTGCTGGGCGGCCTCATCGTGACGGCGATCAGCTGGCGCTGGGCGTTCCTGATCAACATCCCGGTGGGTGCCGCCGCCTTCGCGGGCGCGTTGCGCGCCGTGCCGCCCCTGTCCGCGACGACCTCGCGCCCCCTGCGCATCCCCACCGCGGCCCTGGCCACCGCGGGCCTGGCGGGACTGTCGTACGGGCTGATCCGGCTCCAGGACGGCATGACCACCCCGGCCGCCTGGATCAGCATCGGTGTGGCCGCGGTGCTGCTCACCGTGCTGACCGTGGTGGAACTGTCCGAGAGCGACCCCCTGCTGCCGCTGCACCTGCTGCGCATCCCGACCTACTGGCTCGCCAGCATCGGTCTGCTGCTCGCCGCCGCAGTGATGATCAGCAGCTCCTACCTGGCCAGCATCTACTTCCAGAAGGCGCACGGCATGAGCGCGCTGGCCGCCGGTCTGTCGCTGCTGCCGATGGGCCTGGCCTCGCTCGTCGTCGCCCTCGTCGTGCCCAAGCTGGTCACCGCGCTCGGCCCCGGCGGCCTCTACGTCTCGGGTGTCGTCGCACAGCTGATCGGTGCGGGCGTGCTCGCGACCGGGACCTCCAGCGTGGCCGTGACCGTCCTCGCGCTGGCCGTCATCGGTGCCGGCCTGCCCAGCTGCTTCGTCCCGCTGTACGGGATCGGCAGCTCCCATGTGCGGCTGCAGGAGTCCGGCGTCGGTTCGGGACTGCTCAACACGTTCAACCAGACGGGGGCCGCCCTCGGCATCGCCGTCATCGGCACCGTCCTGACGACCACCATCCGCCACGAGACCGGTTCGGGTGCGTCCGTCGCCGACGCGACGACCACCGGCGTCGGCCACGGCTTCCTCGCCCTGTGCGTCTGCGCCGCCGTCGCCTTCGTCGTGGCGCTGGTCCTGCGGCACCTGACCCGTTCCGGCCGGCCGGCCGCCCAGCGGTCCTGAAAGGGGCGCGTGCGTGACCACCGTTACCGCATCCACGGACCTCCACGACCGCGTCGAGGAAGCCGTCGAACGCTCCCGCCGAGCGTCCGGCGCGGTCGACGGGAAGCTCGGCGTCTTCGTGACGCCGTTGCACGACGAAGCCCTGGAGGCCCACCGGAACCACCCCCGGCAGGGCCCGCTCACCGGGGTGACCCTGGGCGTGAAGGACGTCATCTTCGAGTCCTCCGCCCCCACCACCGCACAGAGCCGTGTCGCCCTGGCCGCCTGGCCCGAGGGCCAGCCCGAGGCCACGGTGATCTCCCGGCTCAAACGCGCCGGAGCGGTCGTCGTCGGCAAGACCGCCACGATGGAGTACGCCCTCGGCGTCCAGGACGGCACCGGCCCGGGGCCCGTCAGCCGCAACCCGTGGAACACGGACCGCTGGGCCGGCGGGTCGAGCTCCGGCTCGGGCAGTGGCGTGATGACCGGCTGCTTCGACGCCGCGATCGCCACCGACACCACGGGCAGCCTGCGCATCCCGGCCGCCTACACGGGCGCCACGGGCCTGAAGGCCACCCGCGGCCGGGTGCCCACCACGGGGATCTACCCGCTCGCCCCGTCGCTGGACACGGTGGGCCCGATCGCCGGCTCCGTCGACCTGTGCGCCCGCCTGCTGCAGGTCATGGCCGGCCCCGACCCGGACGGCGACCCGTTCGCCGCCACCGAGCCCGTCGGCGACTGGATCGCCGCGCTGGACGCGGACGTCGCCGGCCTGCACATCGGCGTGGACACACTGGAGGCGCACGCGGACGCCGGCGTCGATCCCGCCCAACCGGCCGTTTTCCAGCGCGCGTTGCACGCTCTGGACGACCTCGGGGTGCGCCGTTCGGCCGCCGAGGTGCCCGCCTACCCGCTGCTCAACGTGGTCGGCAACGTGCTCATGCTGGCGGAGGCCCACGAGATCCACCACGACAGCCTGGTCCGGGACTGGGCGCACTACGGCCGCGGAGCCCGCTGGGTGTTCGCGGCCGGCGAGTCCATCAGCTCCCGCGACTACCTGCGCGCCCAGCGGCTGCGGGACACCCTGGCCCGCCAAGTCCAAGCGCTCTTCGACCGGTTCGACGTACTCGTCACGCCCACGTGCCACCTCGGCGCGCCGGCGCTGGACCGGATGCACCCGCTGGACCCGTCGACCTATCTGGGGTCCATGCACACCACGGCATGGAGTGTCACGGGGCATCCCGTCGCGGTCGTACCGATCGGCTTCACCGAGGACGGCCTGCCCCTGTCGATGTCGATCGTGGGCCCCTACTGGCGCGAGGACCGGGTCATCGCCGTCGCGAGCGCCTTCCAACGCCTCACCGATCACCACCGCCGGCGCCCCGGGGTGTAGGCGGACGCCTGCGCCACGGGTGAGACAGGAGAGAGAAGATGACGATCAGTCAGCTGGAGCAGCTCACCGACGAGGACCGGGGCGCCGTGGCCGCGGCGGCCCAGGTGGTCGAGCAGCTCACCGCGGTGTTGCGGGAGGTTCCCTGCGAGGTCGCCCGGCCGGTTCGGGCGGGCCTGGCACCGCAGGGTGAAACCGGCCGGTAACCCTGTACCAAGGGGTCCGTTCAGGCGTCGCCGCCCGAACGGACCCCTGCGTCGTTCCGAGACTCGCTACTTATGCGTTTCCTTGATCATTTACTGTCTTTCCCCCGCTGAAAAGCGCGCCGTGGAAACGGTTCTCCGAGATGGGCGTTCAACCGTCCCGAGCGCCGGGAGTTCCAGGGAATTCCGGGTGTCGTACAAGCGTCTCGCCTCCTCGATCAGAGGTGTGTATTCCGCCGACCAATCCACCAGGGACTGCACCACCTGCAACAGGCTTTCCCCTAAGGGCGTGAGGTGATACGTCACACTCGGCGGCCGGTCGTCGGTGACCCGACGTTCTATCAATCCGTCCCGCTCCAGCCTGACCAGTGTCTCGGACAGGACCTTGGCGGAGACCCCGCGCAGTGCTGCGCGCAGATCGCTGAATCTCGTCACGCCGCGGCTTATGTGGCCGCATACCGGCATGGTCCATCGCTCGCCAATACGGCTGAACACAAGACGAGCAGGACATGTCTGCTTGTCCACTTTTCCCCCGTAGTGGGCAGTTACCTCGGCGTAATCATATGAGCCGGAGGTGAGTTCGTCACGGTGAAGTGCGCCACTGCCTTCGGGTACAACCGGTTCCCGTCAGACGCTCAATGAAGGGACCGGCATGACGACTTCTCCGCTCCAGGTGAAGAGTGCCCTCTCCGAGGCCGCCCGAGCCTCTTCCGCCTGGAACTCCGCAGGTGCCACCGTCCGTTTCGTCCTCTCGGACCCCGACGTCGACGTCGTACTCGATCCGCAGGGCCGGGAGACCGACGCGACACCCACCCACGTGCTGAAGATCAGCTGGTCCGACCTGCGGGACATAGCCGACGGCCGGCGCAGCTTCCTGCGTTCCCTGACGGGCCGGCGCTTCACCGCACACGGCCCCGTGATGCAGACCATCGCCTTCGGGCACGCCCTGGCGACGTTCCGGCTCGACCACTGAACGCCCCGAGACGAGGAAGAACCATGACGTTCACGCACTCTCCCGCCGACCACCCCCAGCTCCAGAGCCACGAAGCCGAAGCCCTGCGCACGGTGGCCGAGTTCGCGCGCGAGGTGGTCGCACCCGGCGCCGCCGAACGGGACGGCATCGAGAAGGGCCAGGTCGACTGGGCGACCGTCCGGGAGGGCCACTCCATCGGGCTGTTGCGGATGGCGCTCCCCCGGGAGATCGGCGGCCTCGGACTGAGCCAGCTCGCGCTGGCCATGGTCCTGGAGGAACTGGCCGCCGCCGACCCCGGCATGGCCCTGATCTTCGGCGCCACGGGACTCTTCCAGACTCCGCTGCTGGTGTGCGGCGACGCCCGGCTGCAGGAGAAGTACCTCTCGCCCTTCCTCGGCGACGAACCGGTGCTCGCCTGCAACGCGGTGGCCGAGGAGCGCAACGGCACCGACCTCGTACTGCCGCAACAGGCCCCCCACGCCCAGGACATGACGCGCGCACGCCGCTCCGGGAACGAGTACCTTCTCAACGGCACCAAGCGCTACATCACCAACGCCCCGGTCGCGACCTACGCCACCGTCATGGCCAACATCGAGGGCGACCCCGGCTCCACCGGCCTGACCTGCTTCGTCACCGAACTGGAGCAGGACGGCGTCCGGCGCGGCGAGATCCACGACAAGGTCGGCTACCGCACCGCCCCCGCCGGCGAGCTGGTCTTCGCCGACGCCCGCGTCCCCGAGGAGAACGTGATCGGCGACGAACGCGGCGGATGGGACCTCAACGTGGCGGTCGGCAACCTGACCCGCGTCAGCTGCGCCGCCGTCGCCACCGGCATCGCGCGGCACGCCCTGGAGCGGGCCGTCGCCTGGTGCCGGGAACGCAGGCAGGGCGGCCGGCTGCTGTACGAGCACCAGATGTCCGCCCGCAAACTCGCCGACATGGCGGCCCGGGTCTCCGCCTCACGGGCGCTCTACCTCGACGCCGCGGCCAAGGCGGACCAGGTGCTGCCGACGCCCGCCTACGAACCGGCGGTCGCCAAGCTGGTCGCCGACCGTGCCGCCATCGACAACGCCGACGCGGCCATGGCGCTGATCGGTGCCCAGGCCTTCCAGCGCGGCGACGGCATGGACCGCGTCCTGCGGGACGCCTACGGCCCCCGGATCTACGAGGGCACCCCCGAGGCACTGGCCCTCGTCATCACCGAGGAGCTGTTCGACGTTCCGGGGGTCCGGTGACTCTCACCTCGGCCCTCTGTGCGGACGACTACAAGGACCTGCTGCTGCGGGAGTACGCCGAACTGCGGCTGCCGGACGTGGAGGCCGCGGTGACCGGCGACCCCGTCTACCGGGCCGTCAGCCCCGAGGGCCTGCTCGTGCTGACCCTCAGGGGCGAGCAACTGCCGGAACGACTGCTGGACCTCGTCTACACCTTCCGCCTCGTGCAGTACCTGCAGCGCGGCTGGGTGGACGCGGCGGCGGTGGCGGCCCGGGAGCTGCGGTACGAGCCCCACGACGAACACGCCCGGCGGGACTTCCACACCCTCGTGCTGGAGCGGGACACCGGTCGCCTCAGGGGCTACGGAACGCTCGCCGTCTCCCGGGACCCCGACGGCACCCGCCTGGACGACCCCGCCCACCGCCCCTTCGTCGTCGAACGGGACTACGGCATCCGCCTGGCCGACCACCTCGCCCCGGGGACCCCCGCGTCCGCGGTCGGTGAGGGCAAGCGCCTGGTCCGCGACTGGGCCATGCCCCGGTCCCCGGCCGCGGCCTCGGTCCCCTGGTGGGTGTACCTGGCCTGGGCGCACGCCTGCCTCGGGGTGCTGGAGCAGCCGGGCGGGGCGATCGTCGGGGACGGCAAGAAGACCGGGGCGATCCACCAGCTCGGACTGCTCGGCTTCCGCACGCGGATCCTGGAGGACACCGTCCCGCTCCCGCCCGACCCGTCGGACCTCTTCGCGCCCCTGTGGGACCAGCGGGAGCGCTCGTACCCGTTCATCCTGACGGACGACGGCAGGCTGCGGCCCACCCTGGACTTCCTGACGTCGGTGCTCACGTCGGGGCGGACCGGATCGGTACGGGCCCGGCTCACCGCGCACCTGGAGGCAGCCGCATGACCACGCCGGACATCGACAGCCCGCAGCAGGCCCGGGAACTGGACGAGGACACGTTCTACGCGTGCCTGACCCAGCGCAACCGCGGGCTGATCCCCGCGGACCTGCAGGCCCGGATCCGCCGCACCCGCCTGCTGGTGGCCGGCTGCGGCTCCATCGGCGGGGCCACCGTCCGGCCCCTCGGGCGCACGGGATACCAGCACTTCGTCCTCGCGGACGTGGGCACGTACGAACTGAACAACCTCAACCGGCAGCACGCCACCGTCGACGACCTGGGCCGCAACAAGGCGGAGGTCGGTGCCCGCGCCCTGCGCGGCATCAACCCGCACGTCGACGTCGAGGTCGTCCCGGACGGTGTCACCCGGGCCAACGCAGAGAAACTGGTCGAGCAGGCCGACGTCATCGTCGACGGCGTGGACGTCACCACGCCGGCCGGACTGGCCGCCAAGGTGCGCCTGCACCAGGAGGCCTGCCGGCAGCGCAAACCGCTGGTGACCGGGTGGGACATGGCAGGCATGCTCGCCGCCCAGGTCTTCGACTACCGGGAGATCCGGCGGATCTTCGACGGAGAGCTGCTGCCGGGCGACGAGGAGCGCCTCGGCACCTGGGAGGTCGTCTTCCGCATCGCCCCGCGCGCACACATCCCGGCGGAGATGTACCGGGAACTGCGGTCCGGGCTGCACAGGCCGGACTACAGCGTGCCGCAACTGGCCGAGGCGGCCACCCAGTTCGGCTCGCTGGCCGTGCACATGGTGAACGTACTGGTGGCCGGGCGGAAGCTGCCCCGCACGGTCGCGGTGGACGTGCACCACATCGCGATGACCCCGGGGCGCCGCCTCGTCGACGACCTGGCCCGCCGGCTGGAACGGGTCCGGTTCCTGACGCGGCTGCCCGCCGAGCAGGCCTTCCACGGCTTCGCTCCCGCGCCGGTCTACCGGGCCGCACGCCGGCTGGCACGGGGAAGCACCAGCACACTCAGGGAGGGAAGAACAGCATGACGGAATTCCGCTACACGGACATACGTGCGGCGGGTATCGCTCTCGACGGTGAGGAGTCCCGGCAGATCGAACGGGAGGCGCTGCGGATCGCCCACGAGTACGCGGACTGCTCGCTGCACGACACGGACCTGCTGCACGCCGTGGAGATCGCGGCGTCGGTCCTGCCCCCGGCGGTCCGCAAGGCCCTGATCGCGTTCCGGGACGAAGGGAACCCCAGCGGATCCCTGCTGCTGTCGGGCCTTCCGGTGGGCACCCTGCCGCCCACCCCGGACGTGGTGGAGAAGGAACCGGCCTGGACCGAGGTGCCGGTGGCCACCCTGAGCCAGCTCATGGTCATGTCGGTGCTGGGACGCTCCTTCTCCTACAGCGACGAGAAGTCCGGGCACCTGGTCCAGGACGTCTGCCCGAAGCGCGGCGCCGAGGAACGCCAGGAGAACAGCGGCTCGGTCCTCCTGGAACTGCACACCGAGGACGGCTTCCACCCGAACCCGCCGCACTTCCTCAGCCTGATCTGCCTGCGCGAGGACCACGACCGGGTGGCGGCCACGGTCACCAGCGGCATCCTGGACATCCTGCCGCACCTGGATCCCGACACCGTGGCGGCACTGCGCCGGCCGGAGTTCCGCACCCGGTTCAGCACCTCCTTCGTACCCGACGAGTCGGTCGAGGTGCTGACCGACCCGATGCCGGTGCTCACCGGCCCCGCCGAGAGCCCCGAGCTGCGGGTCGACTTCCACGGCACGATCGCCCAGACGCCCCGCGCACGAGCCGCACTGGACCAGCTGGAACGCGCCATGCTCGGCACGCTCAAGGGCCTGGTGCTGCGCCCCGGCGACCTGATCGTCGTGGACAACCGGCACGCGGTCCACGGCCGCAGCGGCTTCGCCCCGCGCTACGACGGCGACGACCGGTGGCTGCGCCGGTCCTTCGCCCTCGCCGACCTGCGCCCCGTCAACGACCGGCTCACCGGGGGACGCAGCCACCGGCCGGTGGTCACGGCCGGCGACCCGCGGCTGTCCCCGACGGTCGCCTCCGTCTGAGCACCCGGATGCCGCGCATCCGGCACTCCGCAAGCCCCGCCAGCCCTGCTGGCCGTTTACGAAAGGACCCATCCCGTGAGCGAAGGAATGCAGGCGACCCTCACCCGGATCCTCGTGGAGGACCTGGAGGTCGACGCGGACCAGGCGACCGGCGACGTCACCCTGGCGGAGCTGGACCTGGACTCGCTGGCGATCGCCGAACTCATCGTGCGCATCAAGGAGGAGACCGGAGCCGACCTCGGTGACGAGGAGGCCAGCATGGGCTCCCTGACGGTCTCCGGCCTGGCCGACCTGGTGGTGGCGGCCCAGGGCGCCGAGCGGGCGGCATGAGCGCCTCCGCCGCGATCGTCGTCACCGGCACCGGCATGGTCACCCCGGCCGGTGTCGGCGTCGACGAGACCTGGAAGGCGGTCCGCGACGCCCGGACCCTCACCGGTCCCGCCTCCCGGCCCGCCGACCGCCCCGACCGCCACTGCCTGTCCGTGCCGGCCTTCGGCTCCGACGTCCTGCCCGGCAGGGGAACCGCGCACCTGGACCCGTTCATGCGCTATGCCCTCGTCGCCGTGGACGAGGCGATCGCCGAAGCCGGCCTGGACCCCGCAACCTGGGACGGCCGCCGGGTCGGTGTCGTCGTGGGATGCGGGCTGGGCGGCGTCGGCACCATGACCGCGGCCCAGACCCGGCTGGACGAGCAGGGGGCCGGCACCGTCTCCCCCTACCTGCACCCGCGGTCCCTGATGAACATGGCGGCCGGGACGCTCGCCATCCGCCACCACATCACCGGGCCGAGCCACACCGTGGTCGCGGCCTGCGCGTCCGGGGCGGTCGCCATCGGCGTGGCCCGTGATCTGATCCGCGCCGGGACGTGCGACACCGTCGTCGCCTGCGGGACCGACGCAGGGGTCGTACCGGTCGTCGCCGCCGGGTTCGCCGCGATGGGCGCCCTGGCGGACAGCTCCGCCGCCGACGCCTCACGTCCGTTCGCCGCCGACCGCTCCGGCTTCGTCCTCTCCGAGGGTGCCGCGGCAGTGGTGCTGGAGCGGGAGGACGCGGCGCGCCGCCGAGGGGCAGCCGACCTCGGCAGGATCCTCGGCTACGGCTTCACGACCGACGCCCACCATCCCGTGCAGCCGCATCCCGACGGTGCCGGGGCGGAGGCGGCACTGCGCATGGCGCTGGAGGACGCAGGGCTCGCCCCGGGGGACGTCGACCACGTCAACGCCCACGGCACGTCGACGCCGCACAACGACCGCATGGAGGCCCGGCTCATCACGAGGCTGTTCCCGCACGGCCCGTCCGTCACCGCCAACAAGGGTGTCCTCGGGCATTCCCTGGGCGCGGCCGGAGCCGTCGAAGCCGTGCTCACCCTGCGCACCCTGACCACCGGCGTCGTACCCCCGACCGCACACACTCCGGCGGTGGACCCGGAGCTGGAGGGCCTGGACCTGGTCCTCGGCAGCGAAAAGCACCAGCAGCCCCGGGTCGCCGTCAGCAACTCCCTCGGATTCGGCGGCGTCAACTGCGCCCTGGTGATGGGCGTCTGATCCGCCGCCGTCCCGCCCGGGCGACGAGCGACACGGCTCGGCCGGCCGGTCCCGGCCGGTGCGCCGTCCGGCACCGGCCGGCCGGGCGAACGCCGCTCGACCCCCGCCCGCATCCGCAGGGACGGCCCCGGAGCACCCCCATGAACCGACCCGCCCAGGCGGCCCAGGAGTTCGCCTTCATCACACTGCCCGAAATCATCGGCCTGATCTACGACCACGACCGCAGGCCCACCCCGTCGCCGACCCGTGAGGACATCGATGAGAACCCAGCCCACGAACGATCGCTGCGCCGTCGTCACCGGCCTCGGGACATGCCTGCCGGACCGGATCGTCACCAATGACGACCTCGCCCGGCACCTCGACACCTCCCACGCCTGGATCCACGAACGCACCGGCATCGCCCGCCGCCGCATCGCCGCCCCGGGCACCGCGACGTCCGACCTCGCCGCGGCCGCGGCCCGGGCCGCGCTGACGTCCGCGGAGCGCACCGCCTGCGACCTGGTCGTGGTGGCCACCACCACGCCCGACCAGGCGTGCCCCGCCACGGCGCCCCGCGTCGCCTCCGCCCTGGGGCTGACCGGGGCCGCCGCGTTCGACCTGGCCGCGGTGTGCTCCGGCTTCGTCTACGCGCTGTCCGTCGCCTCGTCCATGATCAGCGCGGGCACCTGCCGGAGCGCCCTGGTGGTCGGAGCGGAGCTCTACTCCACGATCGTCGACCCCGGCGACCGCAGCACGGCCATCATCTTCGGCGACGGCGCGGGCGCCGTGCACCTCGAACAGGGCAGCCGCTCCGATCCGGGGGCCGTACTCGACCACGACCTCGGCAGCGACGGCGACGGCCGGGATCTGATCGCCGTTCCGCGCGGCGAACGGTATCTGCGGATGCGGGGCCGCGAGGTGTACGTACAGGCCGTGCCCGCCATGACCGACTCGGCCCTGCGGGTCGCCAAGTCGGTCGGCTGGCAGGCCGGTGACATCGACGCGTTCGTCGGCCATCAGGCGAACATCCGCATCCTGAGGTCCGTCGCCAAGCGGCTGGGTCTGCCGGAGGACCGGGTGGTCGCCAACATCGAGGACGTGGGCAACACCGCCGCCGCCTCCATTCCGCTGGCCCTGGCCTGGGCGGCGGACCAGCACCGCATCAAGCGCGGCGACCGGCTGGTCCTCACCGCCTTCGGCGGCGGCCTGACCTGGGGCTCCTCCGCCCTCACCTGGTCGGGGACCCGCCCGGTGCACGGCTCGCTGCGGTAGCCGTCAGCCGCGGGCGTCCTCGGCCGCCTGCCACTGCGTCAACAGCACGACGTCCTTCAGGAACCCGCGCACCCCGAGGAACTGCGACAGATGCTCGCGGTGCTCCTCGCAGGCCAGCCACGTCTTGCGCCGCTCCGGCGTGTGGATCTTCGGGTTGTTCCACGCCAGCACCCACACGGCGGCGGCACGGCAGCCCTTGGCGGAGCAGATCGGGGTCTCGTCACTCACGGGTTTGATCTCGGGTTCGTCTCGTGAAGGGGCGTGAACACGGCGACGCCGGGCAGCCACGGGGGGAGCTGCCCGGCGTCGGTCCATCGCTCCGACGGGGGATGCGGAGCGCGTACGCAGTATGTCACGGCTACCCCATCGCCCGGCACTGGAACAGCAGGATTGATCTGAGGTTTTCTTGAGCTTGCCGAAGGGTCGCGTTCCGTTTCCGCCGGGCGCCCACCGTGCTCAGAGCGGGTCGGGGCGCTCACCACGGACTCCGGCCGCGGGGCTCGGCGGCACGTCCTCCGGCGCGGACTGCGGCCCGGGACGCGGTGCGGACTTCCGTTCGGACTCGCGCACGGACTCCCGCGCGGTGTCCCGTTCCTCCTCGGCCCCGGACGGCGCGATCATCGGCCGCATCGGCGTGGTGACGAACGTCGACGGAAGGGACGGCGGCCGCTCGCGGCCCGCGTTGGCGACCACCACGGCGATATAGGGGAGAACCGCACCGAGCACCAGCGCGACGATCGCGACGTACCGCTCGACGTTCCACAGCGACGCCGCGAGGATCACCGACACGGTACGGATCGACATCGAGATCACATACCGCCGCTGCCGGCCCCGGACGTCCTCGGCGAGTCCGGTCCGGGCACCGGTGATCCGGAACACCTGGACGTTCCCACCGTGCTGTTTCCGCATCACATTCCACCATCCGCCCGCATCGGACCCCCCGGCCCGCACCCTCGTCCACGCCCGGCGGGGAACCGGAGCGGGACATCTCCCACCGTACGCCGCGCCCCCGCCGGCCACGAGACCGGGTCACCCCTGCCTGCGACGACGCCCGCGGCCCTGCCGCGTACGGGGCAGTCCGACATGCGCCGTACGGCACGGCCGACCACACTTGCCGTAATGCTCACGTCGAGCCGTACGAGGAGGCAGCCATGGGCTGGTTGTGGGCGATCATCGTGGGATTCGTGCTGGGCCTCATCGCCAAGGCGATCATTCCGGGCAAGCAGCACAGCCCGCTGTGGCTGACCACCATCTGCGGCATGCTGGGCGCCATCGTGGGCAACGCGGTCGCCCGCGCGGTCGGCGTGGAGGCGACCCCCGGCATCGACTGGAGCCGGCACATCTTCCAGCTCGTGGCCGCGATCATCATCGTCGCGGCGGTGGACGCCCTGTACATGGCGACGCTGGGCAAGCGCAAGCAGCAGCGGGCCTGACCCCGCGGAGGCGCGGGACCCCGGCCGGCAGCCGCAACGCGGCCGCCGGCCCGCCCCACGCCCCTACGACGATCAGGCGCCCGTGACCTCCACGGCGGCCAGGTTCTTCTTCCCGCGCCGCAGCACCAGCCACCGCCCGTGAATCAGCTCCCCGGCGGAGGGCACGGCGTCCTCGCCCGCCACCTTCACGTTGTTCACGTACGCCCCGCCCTCCTTCACGGTCCGCCGCGCGGCGGACTTGCTGGCGACGAGCCCGACCTCGGCGAACAGGTCCACCACCGGAGCCAGCTCGGCGACCTGGACGTTCGGCACCTCGGCCAGCGCCGCCGCCAGCGTCCGCTCGTCCAGCTCCGCGAGCTCGCCCTGCCCGAACAGGGCACGGGACGCGGCGATCACGGCGGCCGTCTGGTCGGCGCCGTGCACCAGCGTCGTCAGCTCCTCGGCCAGCGCCCGCTGCGCCGCCCGGGCCTGCGGACGCTCCTGCGTCTGCCGCTCCAGCTCCTCGATCTCCTCACGGGACCGGAAGCTGAAGATGCGCAGGAACTTGGAGACGTCCCGGTCGTCCGCGTTGACCCAGAACTGGTAGAACGCGTACGGCGTGGTCATCTCGGGGTCGAGCCACACCGTGCCGGACTCGGTCTTGCCGAACTTGGTGCCGTCCGCCTTGGTGATCAGCGGGGTGCCCAGCGCGTGCACCACGGCGTCCGGCTCGACCCGGTGGATCAGGTCCGTGCCCGAGGTGAGGTTGCCCCACTGGTCGCTGCCGCCGGTCTGCAGCGTGCAGCCGTGCCGCCGGTACAGCTCCAGGAAGTCCATGCCCTGCAGGATCTGGTAGCTGAACTCGGTGTAGCTGATGCCCGCGTCGGAGTTGAGCCGCCGGGAGACGGCCTCCTTGGCGATCATCTTGTTGACCCGGAAGTGCTTGCCGATGTCCCGCAGGAACTCGATGGCCGACAGACCCTGGGTCCAGTCCAGGTTGTTGACCATCACCGCGGCGTTCGGCCCGTCGAAGTGGAGCAACGGCTCGATCTGGGCGCGCAGCCGCTCCACCCAGCCGGCGACGACCTCCGGCGCGTTCAGCGTGCGCTCGGCCGTGGGCTTCGGGTCGCCGATGAGGCCCGTGGCACCGCCGACCAGCGCCAGCGGACGGTTGCCCGCCTCCTGGATGCGGCGCATCGTGAGGATCTGCACCAGGTTGCCCAGGTGCAGGCTGGGCGCGGTCGGGTCGAAGCCGCAATAGAACGTGACGGGACCGTCCGCGAACGCCTTGCGCAGTGCGTCCTCGTCCGTGGAGAGGGCGATGAGCCCCCGCCACTTCAGCTCGTCGACGATGTCCGTCACGGTTCTCGTGTCTCCTTGGTGATCTTCGGGCAGCCGGGTGACACCCGACCACGAACGCCTACGAGGTTATACGCCCTGGCTGACAGAGCTCATGTTGAAATCGGGGATGCGCAGCGCGGGCATCGCGGCCCGGGTGAACCAGTCGCTCCACTCGCGCGGCAGCGTCTTCTCGGTCCGCCCGGCCTCGGTGGCCCGGCCCAGCAGGTTCACCGGCGACTCGTTGAACCGGAAGTTGTTCACCTGCCCGGTCACCTCGCCGTTCTCCACGAGATAGACGCCGTCCCGGGTCAGGCCCGTCAGCAGCAGCGTCGCCGGGTCCACCTCGCGGATGTACCACAGGCAGGTCAGCAGCAGTCCGCGCTCGGTGCCCGCGACCATCTCCGCCAGGGACCGGTCGTCCCCGCCGTCCAGGATCAGGTTGCCGAGGACCGGGGCGACCGGCAGCCCGGTCAGGCCCGCGCTGTGCCGGGTGGTGGTCAGGTGCTTGAGCACGCCCTGGTCGATCCACTCGGTGGCCTGGGTCGGCAGCCCGTTGTCGAACACCGACTGGTCGCCGCCGGAGGAGTGGGCGACGACGAAGGGCGGGCACTCCAGGCCCGGCTCGTTCGGGTCGCTGCGCAGGGTCAGCGGCAGCTCGCTCAGCCGCTCGCCGACCCGGGTGCCGCCGCCCGGCTTGGAGAACACCGTCCGCCCCTCGGCCGCGTCCCGGCCCGACGCCGACCACAGCTGGTAGATCAGCAGGTCCGCCACGGCGGTGGGCGGCAGCAGCGTCTCGTAGCGGCCCGCGGGCAGCTCCACGCGCCGCTCCGCCCAGCCGAGCCGTACGGCCAGCTCGGCGTCGAGCGCGCCCGGGTCGACGTCCTTGAAGTCCCGGGTGGAGCGGCCGGCCCACGCCGAGCGGGCGCGGTCCGGCGACTTGGCGTTCAGCTCCAGCGTGCCGGTGGGCTGGTCGTGCCGGAGGCGCAGCCCGGTGGACGTCCCCAGGTACGTCGACACCAGCTCGTGGTTGGCGAAGCCGTACAGCTCCCGGCCGCCCGCACGCGCGCGTGCGAACGCCTCGCCGAGGGCCGGGGCGAAGTCGGCGAACACGGCGGAGGACGTCTCGGCGGGCGCGTCGGTGAAGTCGGGGGACTCCGGCACCCCGCCGACCAGCGGCTGCGCGTCCTCGGCGGGCCCGGCGCCGCGCGCGGCGGCCTCGGCGGCCCGCACCAGCGGCTCCAGCTCGTCCGCGGTGACCGCGGACCGGGACACCACACCGGAGGCGGTGCCCTCCCGGCCGTCCACGGTCGCGATCACCGTGAGCGTACGGCCCCGGGTCACGCCGTTGGTGGTGAGCGCGTTGCCCGCCCAGCGCAGGTTGGCGGTGGAGTGCTCGTCGGCGATGACGACGCAGCCGTCGGCGCGGGACAGCGCGAGCGCCTGCTCGACGATCTCGTGCGGCTTCGTGGTGCGGGCGCTCATCGGCCGGCCTCCTGGGTGGTGTTGAGGATGTTGACGCCCTTGAAGAGGGCGGACGGGCACCCGTGCGACACGGCGGCCACCTGGCCCGGCTGGGCCTTGCCGCAGTTGAAGGCACCGCCGAGGACGTACGTCTGCGGTCCGCCCACGGCGGCCATGGAGCCCCAGAAGTCCGTGGTCGTGGCCTGGTAGGCGACGTCCTTCAGCTGCCCGGTGATCCGCCCGTTCTCGATCCTGAAGAAGCGCTGGCCGGTGAACTGGAAGTTGTACCGCTGCATGTCGATCGACCAGGACCGGTCGCCGACGACGTAGATGCCCCGGTCGACGCCCCCGATCAGGTCCTCGGTGGACAGCCCGGCCGGGTCCGGTCGCAGGGACACGTTGGCCATGCGCTGCACCGGCACGTGCGCCGGCGAGTCGGCGTACGCGCACCCGTTGGACCGCTCGAACCCGGTCAGCCGGGCGATCCGCCGGTCCAGCTGGTAGCCGACCAGCGTGCCGTCCTTCACCAGGTCCCAGGACTGCCCCTCGACGCCCTCGTCGTCGTACCCGATGGTGGCGAGGCCGTGCTCGGCGGTGCGGTCGCCGGTGACGTTCATCAGCTCGGAGCCGTACCGCAGCTTGCCCAGCTGGTCGAAGGTGGCGAAGGAGGTGCCGGCGTAGGCCGCCTCGTAGCCGAGGGCGCGGTCCAGCTCGGTGGCGTGGCCGATGGACTCGTGGATGGTCAGCCACAGGTTGGACGGGTCGATCACCAGGTCGTACAGGCCCGGCTCCACGCTCGGCGCCCGCATCTTCTCGGCGAGCAGCTCCGGGATCCGCTCCAGCTCGCCGTCCCAGTCCCAGCCCGTCCCGGTCAGGTACTCCCAGCCGCGGCCCACCGGCGGGGCGAGGGTGCGCATCGAGTCGAACTCACCGCTGGACTCGTCGACCGACACCGCCGTCAGCTGCGGATGCAGCCGCACCCGCTGCTGGGTCGTCACGGTCCCGGCCGTATCGGCGTAGAACTTGTTCTCGTGGACGGTGAGCAGCGAGGCGTCCACGTGGTCGACGCCGTTCGCGGCCAGCAGCCGGTTGCTCCACTCCGCGAGCAGCGCGGACTTCTCCTCGTCCGGCACCGAGAACGGGTCGGTCTCGTACGACGACACCCACGTCCGGTCGGCGTGCACCGGCTCGTCGGCCAGCTCCACCCTCTCGTCGGACCCCGCGGCCCTGATCACCTGCGCGGACAGCTTGGCCATCGCCACCGCCTGCGAGGCGACCCGGGCGGCGGCGTCCATGGTCAGATCCACCCCGGAGGCGAAGCCCCACGTACCGCCGTGCACGACCCGGACCGCGTACCCGAGGTCGGTGGTGTCCGACGATCCGGCGGGCTTGGCGTCCCGCAGCCGCCAGGAAGCGCTGCGCACCCGCTCGAACCGGAAGTCCGCGTGCTCGGCGCCCAGCGCACGCGCGCGTGCGAGCGCGGCGTCGGCGAGGGCGCGCAGAGGTAGTGCCAGGAACGACTGATCGATGTCATGGGGCACGGGTGGGCATCCCTTCGGCTGTCGCCTGCGAAGAACTTCCCAGGCAGTGAATCATGTCCCCACCGCGGCGAGTCCCGGGCGAATCCCGCACGGCAGACACGTTGTTCGCGGAGTTTTCCGGTATCGCGGTCTCGTTGTCAGTGGCAGGTGTCAGTATCTCCCCATGCAAGGTTGGGGGCGGGAGTTCCGTTCGTGGCTGCTGTCGCTCGACGAGCGCGGCATGCGGGGGTTGTTGACACACCATCAGTGCTTGCGGCGCAGGCAGTGCGTGCACCTGCGGCGCGTCAAGGAGGGCGGCAAGGACGCCCAGGCGGCCTCGCGGCGAGAGGCCCAGTCCGTGCGCGTGTGGCTGACCACGGCGAGCGAGCCGATGCTGCACGGGGTCGCGGCCTGCGGTGTCGCGTGGGCCTCTCGCGCGCTCGTCGGCACCTACGGCTTCGCGCGGGAGGTTGTGGCGCACCCCTCCGCGTCGGACCTGGTCACCATGCTCGAGGTGCTGGAGCCGGGACCGGCCCGCTGCGCGCTGTACGGGCTGCTGGCCCCGGAAGCCCTGGGCCGCCTGCCCGCGGCGGAGGTGGCCGCGGCCCACCTGGCCCGCTGCGTGGCCGCGGCCGATCGCGAACCTCCGCCGGACGCCCGGCGGATCGGCCCGGCGCTGACGCGGGAGGCCGGGACGACGGACCGGCGGGCGGTGCGGGAGGAGCGGGGGACACGGGTGGGGTACGACGGTGCGGAGGTGGCGGCGGTGGGCGGTGGCCGGAAGGACGAGGGCCCTGAGGGGGAGTCGGCCGGCGTGTCCCCGGACGGCCTCTCCGCGGAGCCCGGGACCGACGCCGTCCGCCGGGCCGTGGCCGGTCTGCGCTCGGCCGGCGCGGCACTGGCGGGCGCCCTCGGCGAGGCCGCGGCCGCGGTGCGGGACGGCAGGACGCCCGCGGCGCCGGAGCGGACGGAAGCCCTCCTCGCCGACTGGCTCCGTGAACGCGCGCGGGTGGCGGGGACGCTGTCCGCACAGGAGGGGCACTGGCCCTCCGAGGCCGGGTACGCCGACCTGGAGACGGAACTCGACCGGCTCGACCGGCTCCGGCAGGAACGGGCGGAGGCACGGGCCCAGCTCCAGAAACTGCGCCGGCGCGCCGACCAGTACGAGCGGCTGATCGCCGACGCGGACGAGGAGGCGGAGGCGGAGGGCCTGCGGATGGCCCTCGACGGCATCCGCGACCGGATGACGGCGCTGGCGTCCGTCCTGGGCGGCGACGACCTGCCGACCGCCGCCGGATCGGCTTCCGCCGGCGGCACGGCTTCGGCCAGCGGCACGGCTTCCGACGGACCGGCCTCCACTGACGGCGCGGCTTCCGCCGGCGGCGCAGCTTCCGCCGGCCCGGGCTCGGCCGACGGACTGGTTTCCGCCGACGGCACGGCTTCCGCCGGACCGGCTTCCACTGACGGATCGGCGTGCGCCGGCGGCCCGGCTTTCGCCGGTCCAGCCTCGACCGACGGACGGGCTTCCGCCGACGGATCGGCGTCCGCCGACGGCACGGTCTCCGTCGTCGGTCCGGCCTCCGCTGACGGCAGGGCCTTCACCGGCAGCGCGGCTTCCGACGGCCCGGCTTCCGCCGGTGGTTCGGTCTCCGTCGTCGGCCCCGCCTCGGCTGACGGCAGGGCCTCCACCGGCAGCGCGGCTTCCGACGGATCGGCCTCGGCCGACGGCACGGTGCCCACCGTCGGCCCGGCCTCCGCCGACGAACCGGCCTCCGCCGACGGCTTCGCTGTCGACAGCACCGTGTCCGACAGGGCCTCCGCCGACGGCACGGCCTCCACCGGCAGCACGGCTTCCGACGGGGCCGCCGCCGCGGAGCGGGGCCCGGCGGAGCCGGCGGCGCGGCAGGTGGCGGAACCGCAGAGGGCGCCGGCGACCGCCGTGCCGCCGACCCCCGCCCAGCCGGTGCCCGAGGCCGCCTCGCAGCACCAGGACCTCGCGGAGGCCCTCCAGCCGGAGCCGGGGCCGGAGCCCTCGGAGCCGGTGGCGGCGACGGGACCGGAGCGGGAGCCGGTGCCCCAGCCGGAACCACCGCGCGCACCACAGCCGCAGCCGGAACCGGTGCCCCAGCCCGAACCGGTGCAGCAGCCCCAGCCGCTGCCCGAACCGGTGCCGCAACCGCAGCCGGCGGCCAAGCCGGCCCCCGTGGCTCACCCCGCGCCGGAGCCTGCCGCAGCCGTCGCGCGCACTTCCCCGTCCACGTCAGGGCAGCCCGGCACCGCACCCACGTCCGCCGTCGCGCGCACCTCCCCGTCCGCGTCCGGGCAGCCCGGCACCGCACCCACGCCCGCCGCCGCCCACGGCGGTCCGGCCCCGGATCCGGCCGCCGACACCACCTCACCCTGGACGGACCTGGACGAGCCGTCCCCCGTGGCCCGGCTGGTCACCCGGGGAGACCTGCCGCAGGCCTACTGGATGACGGCGGTGTCGGACGACGAGCCGCACCGCGCCAAGGCGCTCTCCTTCCTCGCGTCCGCCTTCGCCTGCACCGACGTGGACGGGGCCACCCAGGTGCAGATGGCGCACGACATCACCGCCCTGCACCTGGTGGAGGACCGGGACGCGCACCTCGTGGCGCTGGCCGCCGCGATCCGCTCCGGCCTCACGGCCGGCTGGCCGCACGCCGTCGTGAGCGACTTCATCATGCCCTCGGGCCTTTCCCAGCCGTGGCAGCACCTGCTGATGGCACTGAAGGAGGCGGTACGGGAGTGCCATGTCTTCGTGCCGGGAGCGGACGAGGAACCGGCCGAGCCGGAACACCACCTCACCGTCGACGACCTGGAGGAATCGGCGCGCGTCCTGCTGGAGGACCTCCCGCGCCGGAAGATCAAGTACCAGCGTGCGTCCCGTGTCCTGCAGTACCTGACCGGTCCCTCGGGACAACTGCACCAGGCACTGCGCGCGGTACTGGACTGGATCTCCGGCTCCGGCGACGCCGCCACGCTCAGGACGTTCAGCGAGAACCTCGGGCGCGGTGAGTACGTCGACCGGCTCATCGAGGACGCCGACAGCCGCTTCCGCACCCCGAAGCAGGCCCGGGAACCCATCCACTCCGGCGCGCTGCGCCAACTGCACGCCACGATCCGGTCGGTGGGGGAGCTGTCGGCGAAGGCCGCCGCGATGGCCGCCGCCGCGCAGGCCAGGGAGGCCGCCTCGGGCTCCAAGGCACCCCAGTGGGAGACCGCCCTGGCGGACCTGACGGCCTACGAGGAGCCGCCGGGCGTCGGTGGCGCCGCGCTCGGCCTGCTGCGCAGGTGGCTGTCCGCCGAGCCCGTCGGCCACTCGGCGACGACGGTCGACGCGGACGGCGCGATCGTCCCCTCGGACGACTGCCTGCTGTTCCTGCCGGAGCTGCCCCGGGACGCCGACGGCCGCCCCGACCTCGACGACCCCCGCACGGCTGCCGTCCTGGCCGGCCTGCTGTCCCCGGCGTCCGCCGAGTCGGCGCTGGAGCAGTACGTGGCCCGCGGCGACCTGCACCTGGCCCGCGCCCTGGTGCGCGTGGTCGGCGACGCCCCCGCCGCGGACGCCGCGGCGCAGGCCGAGTGGCTGGAGGACGCGGTACGGCGGTGCCGCGAGGCGGAGAAGGACTGGCGGCGCCGGATCGCCGAGCACCACCGCCTGGCCGCCTCGCACCTGGCCCAGATCAGGACGCTCAACCTGATGCCCTCCGACACGGAGCGCGAGTTCACCGGCCGCCTGCAGGAGTTCGCGGACGGTGACGAGGCCGGCCGCTACCGGTACGCGCTGGAGGCGTTGCGGAACCTGGTCGCCGAGCTGACGGACAAGGTCGCGGAGTCGACCGAGCGGCTGCGGCAGCGGCTCGACTCCCTCAGGCTCGACCCGGAGCGCCCGCTCTCCGAGTCCGACCACGACCGCATCCTGCGCCTGATCGACGAGGGCGACACGGTCACCGCGCAGGAGTTCCTCGCACTCGTGGAGAGCGGCGCGCGCCTGCCGGACCGCCCGGACGACGAGGGGGCCGAGCTCCGCGAGTTCCTGGCCGGCCTGACCGGTCCCGGAGCCCCCTCGCCCGGCGGGGACGGCATCCCCGCCGGATGGTGGGTCGACCGCTACGGCTCCGGGGCGAAGGTCACAGCCAACGCCGAGCAGGGCATCGCGTCCTGGAAGGCGCTGTGCACCAAGAGGGGCCGCAACAGCGACTGGAGCCAGCACGTGCCGCGCGTGCTGCGGCTGCTCGGTCTGAAGCAGCTGGGGCACTTCCAGGCCGAGCCGATCGGGCAGGGGATGCGCCGCTTCAAGGGGCGCGCGAGCGTCATCGAGGCGCCGGGGTACGTGGCCGCGCTGGGATCGCGCGCCACCTCGTACACCGTGCTGCTCATCTGGGAGGAACAGCGCGCCGACGGCCCCCTCGCCCACCTCGAGGACTCCGACGTCGACGCCAACATCGTCCTCTACCTGCACCCGCTCGGCCTGGAGGGCCGGCGGTCCCTCGCCGAGGCCGCGCGCCGCAAGGCCCAGCAGGCGCTCGTCGTCGACCCGGCCGTGGCCGGCTGGATGGCCGCCCGGGCGCCCGGCGCCTTCCGCGCGCTGCAACGCGTGACGCTGCCCTGGACGTCGTACGACCCCTACACCCCGTTCGTCGCCGGGGCCGTGCCTCCGGAGGTCTTCTACGGCCGTGACCAGGAACTCCGGGAGGTGATGAACCCCGACGGCGGCCTCTTCCTCTACGGCGGCCGGCAGCTGGGCAAGTCCGCGCTGCTGCGCAGGGTGGCGGAACTGTTCCCGCGCCGCTCCGACGCCAACGTCGCCGTCTACCTGGACCTCGTCAAGGCCGAGATCGGTCAGGCGGAGTCCCCTGAGCGCATCTGGAAACTGCTCGCCGACGACCTGAAGCGGCAGCGGGTCATCGACTCCAAGAAGGTGTCCGACCAGGCACAGCCCGAACACGTGGCCAACGCCATACGCGGCTGGCTGGACGCCGACGACTCCCGCCGGATGCTGATCCTCGCCGACGAGGCGGACGCGTTCCTCACCGCCGACTCGCGCCGGCTGTTCCGGTCCGGGGGCGAGTCCACCTTCCAGAACGTCAAGCGGTTCCAGCAGCTCATGGAGCAGACGGACCGGCGGCTCAAGGTGGTGTTCGCCGGCCTGCACCAGGTGCAGCGCTTCGGTGAGCTGTCCAACGTCTCCACCGCGCACGGCGGTCCCGACGTGCTGGTGGGGCCGCTGAACCCGACCGCCGCCGTACGGCTGGTCACCGAACCCATGGCGGCCCTGGGCTTCGTCTTCGAGCGGCCGGAACTCGTCTGGCGGATCCTCGCCATCACCAACTACCAGGCGAACCTGGTGCAGATCTTCTGCAGCGAGCTCGTCCGCACCCTCCAGGGCCGTTCCCAGCGCGGGCAGGTCCGGCCGACGCCGATCACCGAGGCGGACGTCCAGGAGGTCGCGGCCTCGGAGACCGTGCGGACGCGGCTGGCCGAGCGGCTGCGCTTCACCATCAACCTGGAGGACCGCTACCGCGTCCTGACCCTCGTCATAGCCCTGCGCAGCCTCGAGGACGGCTACCGCGGCGACTACTCCGCCGAACAGCTGTTGCAGTGGGCGCGCGAGGCCTGGGAGGTGGGGTTCCAGGAACTCGGCGTCAAGCAGGTGCAGATCTACCTCAGGGAGATGGTCGGCCTGGGCCTGCTGGTGCAGCTCGGCGACCGGTCCCGGTTCGCCGTCCGCAGCCCCAACGTCGTCAACATGCTGGGCACGCGCGACGAGCTCCTCCTGGAGCTGCGGGAGACCGAGTTCAGCCAGCCCTACGAGTACGACCCGCGCGCGGCGCGCCGTCTCCTCGGCCGCTACATGGGCAGCGATCCGCACCGCTACGTGACCCGGTACAGCCCCCTCACCGAGGGCCAGCTGCACGAGGCGGCACAGCCGGGCGTCACCGTGATCGGCACGACCAGGCTGCACCGCCCGGAGCTGATGATCACGGCCACCGAGCGCTTCGCCGAGGCGCGGGGTGTGGAGGTGCGCAGGGTGGGCGCCCAGGACGACCTGCGCGCCCACCTCACCGACGCCTCCAGGCTGCGCAGGAACTACGTCCTCGCGCTCGATCTGCGCGGCATCGACGCGGACGCGCTGCTGGCCGCCGTACGCCTGTGCGTGGAGCACGCGGGGCCGGCCGCGGACGCCCTCGTGCAGCAGGCCGAGGGCCGCAAGCGGTCCAACCACCGCTCGGTGTTCGTCGTGGCCGACGCGCTGACCGTCGGGGCGGTGCAGGAACCCCAGGGGGCGGAGCCGCTGCCCGTCCGGTTCCTGCGGCCGGAGCGCTGGTCGGTGGAGAGCCTGCGGGCCTGGCCCGAGTGCCCCTTCGTGTCCAAGGCCGACCGCACCCGGCTGATCCGGACCACGGGCGGCTGGGCCACCTGGGTCGAGCCCGCCATCGCCGAGGTCACCGTCAACGGCGCGACGCTCGACAGCGCGCTGGAGAAGATCGGGCGGGCCATCCGGCGGCCGGACAACCTCGACCGGCACTGCGAGGCCGCCGGTCTGGACATGCGCGACCTGCACCTGCTGGGCCTGTGGAACGGCTACGTCAGCGAGGGCCAGGGCGTCCCCATCGACCAGGTCGCCCTGGCCGTGGAGCTGCCCGAGCCGGAGACCGAGACCTGGCTCGCCCGGCTGGACCGGCTCGGCCTCATCGACGCCGTACCGGACGGCATCGCGGTCGACCCGGTGACGTTCCGCGCGGTACGCGCGCGTACGGGGGAGTGAGGGCGGTGGATCTCACGGGGGACGAACTGGCCGCGCTCCCCGGGGTACGCGGTCAGATCGAGCGCATCACCGAGGATCTGGCCGCCGGCCGCAACTGCGTGTGGCTGCTGCCGGACCACCTGGTCGTGGCCGGGTACGCCGAAGAACTGCACCGCGCGGTGCTGGCTCGCTCGCCCGAACACGTCCAGGTGCCCGAGCCCGGTACCGTGCGGGCCGAGCCGGTGCCCGCGGAACCCCTTCCGCACCCGCTCGTCACCGCGGACGTCCCGCTGCTCGACGGGTTCGACGACGGCTTCGACATCGGCTGGGACCTGCCGGGGCCCCGCCGGGAACCGCTGCCCGCCCCCACCGGCGGCGGACCGTCGGAGCTGATGACCCGGCTCGCCAAGGGGCTCTCCGTCGCCCCGGAGCGCGCGGTCGACGAGCTGACCGCCCCCGGCGCGCACTGGCGGCCCGTCATCGGCATACGGGCGTGGCTGGAGCCCGACGTCCGGCAGGGGGCCGCGGGCGAGCGCGGGCACGACGTCGCCCGCCTGGTGCGCGCCCTGGACGCCGCCGTCAAGGACGTCGGGCTGCTTCCGCAGCAGCGTCCCCGGGTGATGGTCACCGGCCGGCTGCGGGACCTGCCGCCGCAGCTGCCCGACGAGCTGGAGCTGGAACTGGCCACGACCTCGGTGCACTGGTGGTGGGGCACCGTGGGCCGGCTGGACAGCGCCACGCTCCTGGACGGACTGCGCGGCACCGACCGCCACCGGACCGCCACCGGCGGCACCCTCCTGCGGACCCGCGTCCTGCGGGCGCTGCGCGCCGAGGTGGTCGGTGAGCTGTGCGGGGCGGACCTGGCCCTCGCGGCGGAGCTGTTCGACTGCTGGGACGGCAGCGACCGTTCCCTCGACGAGTGCCTGCGCGCGTGCCTGGCGGCCCGGGCCCCCGAGCGGGGCGCCGACTGCCCGCCGGTGCGCAGCGGGGCGGCCCTGCAGCACAAGCCGCCGTCGGCACTGCGCGAGGCCTGGGCGCGCGGAGTCGTGCAGGCCTGGGAGGGCAGAACCCGGCTGCACCCCGCCCTCTGGCACGCCGACGGTGGCGAGGGACGCCCGGACCAGCTCAGCGTCCTGGTCGGCCAGGCGCAGGCCCGGGTCCTCATGCCGTGGCTGGAGGAGGCGCGCCGGCGGCTCGCGGAGCTGGCGCTGTCGTACGCGAACCGGCCGGTCCGGGAGCTGGTGGAGCTCTACGTGCGCAATCGGCTCATGGACCACACCACCCGCCCGGAGCGCACCTTCCTGTCCGCGGAGGCGTCCGAACTGGAGCGGGCCTGTCTGCGGGGGCACGTCTCGCTGCCGATGGACGAGCGGCTCCTGCTGGCGGCCGTGGTCAGGGCGCGCAACACGCTCTCCCACCGCAAGGTGCTGGAGGACGACCACCTCGACGACCTGTGTGCGAAGCTGACCGCCGCCGATCTCCGCTGGGGACGCGACACCTAGCCGGCGGGTGGCGAGAACGCGCCGGCGAGGGGCCGGACTGTAGGAATCCCACAGGGTCTCCCGTGAGCCACTGTCGGTGCCCGCTTGTCCCCGCGCATGGTGGTACCGATAGGTTTTCGATGAAGCCGCCTGTCATCCAGGAGTTCGGGCGGGATGTGTAGGACGCTATCGAAAGGGTGATCCGTTGAGCCGCTCGGTTCTCGTCACCGGAGGCAACCGGGGCATCGGCCTCGCCATCGCCCGCGCATTCGCCGACGCCGGCGACCAGGTCGCGATCACGTACCGCTCGGGTGAGCCGCCGGCCGCCCTGACGGAACTGGGCTGCCTGGCCGTCAAGTGCGACATCACCGACCCGGAGCAGGTGGAGCAGGCCTACAAGGAGATCGAGGACCAGCACGGTCCGGTCGAGGTCCTGGTCGCCAACGCGGGCGTCACCAAGGACCAGCTCCTGATGCGCATGTCCGAGGAGGACTTCACCTCGGTCATCGACACCAACCTCACCGGCACCTTCCGGGTCGTCAAGCGTGCCAACCGCGGCATGCTGCGCGCCAAGAAGGGCCGGGTCGTCCTGATCTCGTCCGTGGTCGGGCTGCTCGGCTCGGCGGGGCAGGCGAACTACGCCGCCTCCAAGGCGGCCCTGGTCGGCTTCGCGCGGTCCCTCGCCCGGGAGCTGGGCTCGCGCAACATCACCTTCAACGTCGTCGCGCCCGGCTTCGTCGACACCGACATGACGAAGGTGCTGAGCGACGAACAGCGCCAGAACATCGTCTCGCAGGTGCCGCTCGGCCGTTACGCGCAGCCCGAGGAGATCGCCGCGACGGTGCGGTTCCTCGCCTCGGACGACGCCTCGTACATCACTGGAGCCGTCATCCCGGTTGACGGCGGACTGGGAATGGGTCACTGATCACCATGAGCGGAATCCTCGAGGGCAAGCGCATCCTCGTCACCGGTGTGCTGATGGAGTCCTCCATCGCCTTCCACGTCGCCAAGCTCGCCCAGGAGCAGGGCGCCGAGATCATCCTGACCGCGTTCCCGCGGCCCACGCTGACCGAGCGCATCGCCAAGAAGCTGCCGAAGCCGACCAAGGTCATCGAGCTGGACGTGACGAACGAGGAGCACCTCGCGCGCCTGGCCGACGTCGTCGGCGAGGAGCTGGGCGGCCTGGACGGCATCGTCCACTCCATCGGTTTCGCCCCGCAGGACGCCCTCGGCGGCAACTTCCTGAACACGCCGTTCGAGTCGGTGGCCACCGCCATGCACGTCTCGGCGTTCTCCCTGAAGTCGCTGACCATGGCGTGCCTGCCGCTGATGCAGAACGGCGGCTCGGTCGTCGGCCTCACCTTCGACGCCCAGTACGCCTGGCCGCAGTACGACTGGATGGGCCCGGCCAAGGCCGCCCTGGAGGCGACCAACCGCTACATGGCGCGCGACCTGGGCAAGCAGAACATCCGCTGCAACCTCATCTCGGCGGGCCCGATCGGCTCCATGGCCGCCAAGTCCATCCCGGGCTTCGGCGAGCTGGCCTCCGTCTGGGACAGCCGTTCCCCGCTGGAGTGGGACCTGAAGGACCCGGAGCCGGCCGGCCGCGGTGTCGTCGCCCTGCTGAGCGACTGGTTCCCGAAGACCACGGGCGAGATCATCCACGTCGACGGCGGCCTGCACGCCATCGGCGCCTGACCTCCGGACCGTACCGACGCCCCGTTTCCCGCCCGCGCGGGGAGCGGGGCGTCACCCGTTCGGCTCACCGGCCGGGCCGCCGCCGCACCGACGGCGCACCCTGGATTACGCCGTCCCCCGCACGTCCCTCCGCAGCCCGGCCGAGGAGGTCCCCTTGTGCGCCTGTCCCGCAGCCTGGCCCCGGTGACCGTGGCCCTCGCCGTCGTCCTCTCGCTGCCGTACGACGCGCTGTCCCACGCGCGCGTGAGTGACGGCAAGCCGCCCGCGCCGAGCCGGTTCGGCGCCTCCTGCCGTACCACCGTGCGGGGCTCCCGCGTGGTGGTCTACTGCCACAACCCCTATGTCGACACCGACCGGGTGCGGCTGCACATCGAGTGCGACCGCTGGTGGGACATCGACACGGACAGCGCCCCGGTGGACGCCGGGCCCGCCATGACCGTACGGCTGACCGGCCGGTGCTGGAAGGAGGTCCGCTCGGTCTGGATCAGCCACCAGAAGGCGCGGTGAACCGGCTCGGATCGCACAGGAACGGATAGCTCGCGGCCTCCACCGCCGCCGCCTGCGTGTCGCCCGCGCGGATCGCGTCGACCAGGCGGGTGTGGTCCATGTGGGTCTCGGGCGTCAGCTCCGCCCCGACGTCCGCGCGCAGCCAGTCCCGCAGCACCTCGCCGAGGTCGGCGTACATCGCGGTCATCACGTCGTTGTGGGAGGCGGCGACCACGGCCAGATGGAAGGTGGCGTCGGCCGTCACGAAGGCCTCCGCGTCGCCGGTCTCCCAGGCCTCCTCGCGCCGCGCCAGCAGCGTGTCCAGCTGCCTGAGGTCCTTCTCGGTGCGCCGTTCCGCGGCGAGCTTCGCCGCGGCCGACTCCAGCGTGGACCGCAGCTCCGCGATGTGCCGCGGGTCGGCGCCGGCGAAGCGCCGGTGCATCACGCCGGCCAGCTCGCTGGTGGCCACGACGTACGTGCCCGAGCCCTGGCGGATGTCCAGCAGGCCGTTGTGCGCGAGTGCGCGGACGGCCTCGCGGACGGTGTTGCGCGCGACCCCGAGCTGCTCGACCAGCTCCGGCTCGGTCGGGATGCGCGAGCCGACGGGCCACTCGCCCGAGGTGATCTGGGTACGCAGTGCGGCGATGACCTGTTCGGACAGCGCCGACCGGCGCGGGTGGCTCAAGGGCATGGCACACCTTCGCACGACAGCCCGGGGCGTGGGACCCGAGGGCGTGGACGACCAATCATCCCATGATTCTATGATGGGTCCCATGGCTAGTGAGGAAACCCGGACAGTGCCCACCCGTACGGCGATGTCGTCGGCCGAGCGCGGTACGGCCGGCAGGCCGCGCCCCCGGGAGGCGAAACCCGGCGCGGACCGCACGCGCGCGTGGGCGACCCGGCTGGTCGTCGCCGGCATCGTGCTCTCCGCGCTGAACCTCCGCCCGGCCATCACCAGCCTCGGCGCCCTCCTGGAGGAGGTCCGTGACGGGCTCGGCATGAGCGGCAGCGTGGCCGGCCTGCTCACCTCCGTGCCCCCGCTGTGCTTCGCCGTCTTCGGCGTCACCGCGCCCCGGCTGGCCCGCCGCTTCGGCCCGGCCGCCGTGGTGTGCGCCGGCATGGCCGCCATCGCCGCCGGCCTGCTCATCCGGCCCTACCTCGGCAGCACGGCCGGATTCCTGGCCGCCAGCGCGCTCGCCCTGATGGGCATCGCCGTCAGCAACGTCCTGATGCCGGTCATCGTCAAGCGCTGGTTCCCGGACCGGGTCGGCTCCATGACCGGCCTGTACTCGATGGCCCTCGCCCTCGGCACCTCCGTCGCCGCCGCGGTGACCGTCCCCCTGACCGACGCCCTGGGCGGCGGCTGGCGGGGCGGCCTCGCCGTGTGGGCGGCGCTAGCCGCCGCGGCCGTGCTGCCCTGGCTGCCGCTCGTCCGCGACCGCGGCACCGCCCGGCCGCAGGAACCCGTGCGCGGGTCGGCCGTGCCGCAGGAACCGGTACGCGGGTCGGCCGTGCCGCAGGAACCGGTGCGCGGGTCGGCCGTGCCGCAGGAACCGGTGCGCGGGTCGGCCCGGCAGCAGGCACCGCTGCGCATCACCCGCAGCCGCACCGCCTGGGCGCTCGCCGCCTTCTTCGGCCTCCAGGCCACCGCCGCCTACGTCACCATGGGCTGGATGCCGCAGATCTTCCGGGACGCCGGAGTCCCCGCAGGCACCGCGGGCGTGCTGCTCGCCGTCACCATGGTGATGGGCGTGCCGCTGGCCTTCGTCATCCCGCGGGTCGCCACCCGGCTGCCCCACCAGGGGCCGATCGTGCTCGTCCTGGGCGCCTGCGGCCTCGCCGGGTACGCCGGGCTGTACCTTGCCCCGGCCGGCGGCGCCTGGGCCTGGGCGGTGCTGCTCGGCGTCTCCAACTGCGCGTTCCCGCTCGCGCTGACCATGGTCGGCATGCGGGCCCGCAGCGGGCCGGGCGTGGCCCAGCTGTCCGCGTTCGCGCAGAGCACCGGCTATCTGATCTCCATTCCCGGCCCGCTGCTGGTCGGTGTGCTCTACCAGCAGAGCGGCGGCTGGGGGCTGCCGATCGCCCTCATGGCGGCCCTGATGGTGCCGCAGACGGCGGTGGGCTTCCTGGCGGGCCGCGACCGCACGGTGGAGGACGAGGCGACACGCTGACCCCCGCCCGGGTGCCCCGGCGCCGCCGTGCGGGACCCGTGGTGCGAGACTGGGCGCATGCAGCCTGTGCTCGACCCGAACCCGCAGAACGGCCAGAAGAAGATGCTGCTCGTCTTCGGTGCGTTCCTCGCCATCTTCGTGATCATCGCCGTCGTGGCGACCCTCGCGTCCCCGTGACGGCGGCGTCCCGCCGCGCCGATGGTGGGGCTGGCCCCCCCATCCCCTAGGGGGAAAGGCTCAGGGTCGACTGGGTGGAAGCCCGGATGGGCCGGCGGCCCCCGATTCCGTAGCTTCGAGAGGAGACCGCACCCGGCGGTCCCGGATCCGCTCGAAGTCCCACGGAGGCGATCATGCCGACCCGTATCCACTCCCGGCCCCACCCGGCCACCACGGGCGGCGTCGACATCAGGCTGCCCTGGTGGGCGCTCGCCCTGCCCGCCCTCGCGTTCCTCGCGCTGCTCGCCCTCGTACTGGACCCGGCCGAGGCCCACGCGGCGAGCGGCGACCCGGCGATCGCGCGCCTCCTGGAGCGCGCCCAGCTGCTCCTCGCGCGCTGAAGGCAAGCCCCCTCGCGCGGTGAATCCGCATGTCAACTCCCTGCGCCGGGTGGCCTGTTTCATGCGAAGCTGGGTCCCATGAGCGTCGCAGAACCCCGCAGGATCGTCCTCTTCCGGCATGCGAAAGCCGACTGGCCCCAGGTCCCCGACCACGAGCGCCCGCTCGCCGAGCGGGGCCGCACGGACGCCGCAGTCGCCGGACGCAAGCTGGCCGACACCGGCATCACCTTCGACCTGGCCCTGTGCTCCACGGCGACCCGCACCCGCGAGACCTGGAAGCTCGCCGTCCACGAGCTGGCCCACCGGCCGAAAACCGTCTACGAGGAGCGGATCTACGAGGCCTCGCCCGGCGAGCTGATCGCCGTGCTCAACGAGCTCCCGGACGAGGCGCACCAGGTGATCCTGATCGGCCACAACCCCGGCGTGCACGGCCTGGCCGACATCCTGGCCGGCTCGGCCGAGGACGACGCCCGCGAACGGATGAACCGCCGCGGCTTCCCCGCCGCCGCCTTCGCGCTGCTGACCTTCGACGGCCCCTGGAAGAGCCTGGAGCCCGCCGTGGCCAGGCTCACGGACTACTGGGCCCCCTCCGACTGACCCGCCGCCCGGGCGGAACGCCGACGACGGCAGGGCCCGGCACCGCACAGGGTGCCGGGCCCTCCCGGTGACCGGACGCGCGCGGGCCGGGGCCCGCTCAGTCCTCGTCGTGCATGTCGGCGGCCTCGACCTCTTCCCGGGTGATGCCGAGCAGGTAGAGCACCGTGTCGAGGAAGGGGAAGTTCACCGCCGTGTGGGCGGCCTCGCGCACCACCGGCTTGGCGTTGAAGGCCACGCCCAGCCCGGCCGCGTTCAGCATGTCCAGGTCGTTGGCGCCGTCGCCGATCGCCACCGTCTGTGACAGCGGCACCCCGGCCTCCGCGGCGAACCGGCGCAGCAGCCGCGCCTTGCCCGCGCGGTCCACGATCTCGCCGGTGACCCGGCCGGTCAGCTTGCCGTCGACGATCTCCAGGGTGTTGGCCTGCGCGAAGTCCAGGCCCAGCCGCTCCTTCAGATCGTCGGTGACCTGGGTGAAGCCGCCGGAGACCACGCCCACTTGGTAGCCGAGGCGCTTCAGGGTGCGGATCAGCGTGCGCGCGCCCGGGGTCAGCCGGACCTCCTTGCGCACCTTCTCCACCACCGACGCGTCCAGGCCCTTCAGCAGCGCCACGCGCGCGTGCAGCGACTGCTCGAAGTCCAGCTCCCCGCGCATCGCCGCCGCCGTCACCTCGGCGACCCGGTCCTCGCAGCCGGCGTGCGCGGCGAACAGCTCGATGACCTCGTCCTGGATCAGGGTCGAGTCCACGTCCATGACCACCAGCCGCTGGGCCCGCCGGTGCAGGCCCGCCGCGACCACCGCGATGTCGACACCCAGTGCCGCCGCGTCGGACACCAGGGCCGTGCGCAGCGGCTCGGTCTCCACCCCGGAGACGGCGAACTCCACCGCGGTCACCGGGTACTTGGCGAGCCGGAAGATACGGTCGATGTTGCCGCCCACCTTGGCGATCCGCGCGGCGACGGCCGCCGTCGACTCGGCGGTGAGCGGGTGGCCGAGCACGGTCACCAGCGAGCGTCCGAGCCCGCGCGGACGGTTGTCGCCGCGCCCGGAGAGGATCTCCGCCTGCATCTTCTGCGACTCGGCCCAGCTGTGCACGGTGGCCCTGAGGTCACCCTCCAGGCCGGCCGGCGGCTGGGTGATCAGCGCGCACAGCACCAGGCGGCCCCGGGTGACGACCTGCTCGATGTCGACCACGTCGACGAGGTAGGCGGCAAGCGTGTCGAAGAGGCCGGCCGTGATGCCCGGCCTGTCCTTGCCGAAGATCTTGACGAGGAGGGTGGGGACCTCGGAGGTCTGCGAAGCGGAGGTCTGCGAAGCGCTCATGGTGTCACCACCGTATCCGGCACCCAGTGCCTCCCGCTGCCGAGGTCCGCCTGACGGACACGGAACCCTGGGTGTCGTTCCGGTGTCAGGGATCTTTCCACCGGAAACCGACACCGCCCGCGGGAGCGGCACCGACCCGGCTCCACCACGAGGGTCCCACGGGTTGCCCCGGACGGCAGGTCCAGGGGACGCCTCCGCGCGGCGCGGCGCCGCCGAGGGCGAGTTGGAGCACCCGACGGAAGCTCTCGGCAAGGGCCGGGTTTCGGTCAGGGGGCCGAGCCTGAAATAGTTCCCCACGATGTTCGACATCCCTAGACTCCCCGCGACGGGGGTAATTCGGGGGACAACTCAGTGGGGCATGGAGTGCCGGAACTCGTACTCGAAACAAACGGACGTACCTGGACGCTTGATCCGTCCAGGGCATACATCCTCGGACGCGATCCGCAGGGGGACATCGTCTTCGACGACGCCAGGGTCTCCTGGCGGCACGCCACGATCAGCTTCAACGGGCGCAGTTGGGTCATCGAGGACCACGGCAGCACCAACGGCACGTACGTGCAGGGGCAGCGGATCCAGCACATGGAGCTGGGCGCCGGCTCGGCGCTGCACCTCGGCAACGCGACCGACGGACCGCGGCTGAACCTGTCCGCGGCCGCCGCACCGGTCGGCGGCCCGGCGCAGCAGCCGCAGGCGGCGGCGCCGTACGCGGCCCAGGGCGCGGGCGCGCCCGGCTGGGCCCAGCAGAGCCCGCAGGCGCCCCAGCCGGACTGGCAGCAGCAGCCCGCGTTCCCGCAGCAGGCCGCCGCGGCCGAGCCGTACGCGCAGCCGCCCGGTGGCGGCGCGGGGGCGCCGCCGGTCCACGGGGACCGCAGCCCGACCACGTTCCACGAGTTCGCGCTCGGCCGCGTGATGCGCATCGGACGTGCCCTGGAGAACGACCTGGTCGTCTCCGACCTGCAGGTCTCCCGCAACCACGCCGAGTTCCACGCCACGCCCGACGGCCGCTTCGAGATCCGCGACCTCGGCTCGCACAACGGCACGTACGTCAACGGCCAGCCGATCGCCAAGGGCGGCTCGGCGCTGCTCGGCCCGAGCGACATCGTCGGCGTCGGCCACTCCACGTTCCGGATCGTCGGCGACCGGCTCGAGGAGTTCGTCGACACCGGTGAGGTCTCCTTCTCGGCCCGCCATCTGACCGTCACGGTCGACGGCGGCAAGCAGATCCTGAGGGACGTCTCCTTCGGCGTACCGGAGAAGTCGCTGGTCGCCGTGATCGGACCCTCGGGTTCCGGCAAGTCCACCCTGCTCAAGGCGCTCACCGGCTACCGGCCCGCCAACCAGGGCGAGGTCCTGTACGACAACCGGAACCTGTACAAGCAGTTCGCCGAGCTGCGTCAGCGCATCGGTCTGGTCCCGCAGGACGACATCCTGCACAAGGAGCTGACCGTCAAGAAGGCCCTGAAGTACGCGGCGAAGCTGCGCTTCCCGGCCGACACCACGGCGGCCGAGCGCGACGCCCGCATCGACGAGGTGCTGCGCGAGCTGAAGCTCGACATCCACAAGGACAAGAAGGTCACCTCGCTCTCCGGCGGTCAGCGCAAGCGCGTGTCGGTGGCCCTGGAGCTGCTCACCAAGCCGTCGCTGATCTTCCTGGACGAGCCGACCTCCGGTCTCGACCCGGGCATGGACCGCGACGTCATGCAGCTGCTGCGCGGCCTCGCCGACGACGGCCGCACCGTCCTCGTCGTCACCCACTCGGTGGCCGAGCTGGCGCTGTGCGACAAGCTGCTGGTGATGGCGCCGGGCGGCGCGGTCGCCTACTTCGGCCCGCCGGAGGAGGCGCTGAACTTCTTCGGCTACGACAGCTGGGCCGACGTCTTCTCCGCCTTCGAGAACTACCGCGACTACGACTGGGCGGGCCGCTGGAAGGGCTCGCAGCACTACCAGATGTACGCCGCGGACGTCGACTCGGTCGCCCCGCAGGCGGTCCAGATGCCGCCGATGCAGGCGATCAGGCCGCCCAAGCCGCAGGGCTGGTTCTCCCAGTTCGTCACCCTGGTGCGGCGCTATGTGTCGGTCATCGCCTCGGACCGCGGCTTCCTGGCCCTGATGGTGCTCCTGCCGGCCGTGATCGGCTCGGTCAGTCTGCTGATCCACCCGGACCGCGGCCTGCTGCCCAACGGACCCAACCCGCAGACCGGCCAGATCGTGCCCAACGGCACCGCCACCACCGTGCTGCTGATCCTGGCCGTGGGCGCCTGCTTCGCCGGTGCCGCCAACTCCGTCCGCGAGCTGATCAAGGAACGGGTGATCTACGAGCGGGAGCGCGCCACCGGCCTGTCCCGGTCGGCGTACCTGATGTCGAAGGTGGTCGTGCTCGGCGTGATCACCGGGTTCCAGGGGCTGCTGGTCGGCGTCATCGGCTTCGGCCGGCGTGAGATCCCGGACAAGGGCCTCGTCCTCGGGCACGCCACCCTGCTGGAGCTGTCCCTGCCGATCATGGGGCTCGGCTTCGCCGCGATGATGTTCGGCCTGATCATCTCCTCGCTGGTGAAGACCGCCGAGAAGACCATGCCGCTGCTGGTCATGTTCGCGATCATCCAGGTCGTCTTCACCGGCTGCCTGTTCGCCCTGCACGGCACGGTCGGCGTCAACGAGTTCTCGTACCTGATGCCGTCCCGCTGGGCGGTCGCCGCGGCCGGCACCACGCTGGACTTCAACCGGATCAGCCCGCCGGAGACCGCCGGCGACAACGACCCGCTGTGGAACCACACGGTGGGCGCCTGGGCCGGGGACATGATCGCGCTGATCGCGCTCGGCGTGCTCTGCGGCTTCTTCGTGGCGCGCTTCCTGCGCCGCCACGAGCCGGAGGTCATGCGCAAGTAGCCGCGCCCGGTCCGCACCGGCAACGACGCCGAAGGGCGGCGCCCCGAGATGGGGTGCCGCCCTTCGGCGTTACGTCGCAGAGGTCCCGCGCCAGGGCCTCAGTACGCGCTGTTGACGTTGTCGATGGAGCCGTACCGGTGAGCCGCGTAGTTGGCGGCGGCGGTGATGTTCGCGACCGGGTCGTAGATGTTCCAGGACGTGCCCGCGACGTGGTAGGTCTGGAAGGTGGGCGGGATGACCTGCAGCAGGCCCTTGGACGGGATGCCGTTGATGGCGTTGATGTCCCAGTTGTTGATGGCCATGGGGTTGCCGGAGGACTCCCGCATGATGTTGCGGTGCAGGCCGCTGTAGCTGCCCGGGATGCCCTTGGACTTCATGATGTCCAGGGCCTGGCGGATCCAGCCGTCGAGGTTGTTGGAGTACGTCTTCGCGGCGACCGTCTCCATCTGCGGGCGCTCCGCGGAGCGGGTGACGGCGGCCTTGGCGGCGTGCTGCTGCGCGGCCTGCTTGGCGGCGGCGTCGGCGGCGGCCTTCTTCACGGCGGCCTCCACGGCAGCCTTGGCGGCGGCCTTCTTCGCGGCGGCGGCGTCGGCGGCCTTCTTCTGCGCCGCGAAGGTGTCGACCTTGACGTTGCCGGCGGCGAGCTGGTCCGTGATCGCACCCTTGACGTTGTGCAGGACGGTGCCGGAGGCGACCTGGGTGGTGGCGACCTGGGCGGTGGTGGCCGGGGCGCCGGTGGTCACGGTCTCGGCGCTGCTCGGGGCGGCCGACAGGGCCACGGCGGCGGTGCCGAGGACGGCGACACCGGCGACGGCGATCTTGTGCTGCTTGGTCAGCGCACGACTATGAGATCGGTTGAGGAAGTTCTTGGGCATGGCTGATGGACCTCTTCGGATAGCGCGGAGGTCGCTCGTGCGTCCGCCGGGGGAATCGGCTCCTCCCGCACGAACGCCGCGGGGCCGAAACCCGCGGCGCCGAGCGACGAGAGCAATTCTTAGCGGGCGCAAAATGCCCAGGCAAAGGTGTGACGTACGATGCCGGATAGTGGATCAGGGAAGGGCAAAACGGGACAGACAGGGCCGTCTGTCCCGTTCATTAGGGGCGGTTTATCTCCTATGCCCTTTCGTACGTGATGCAGGCCCTATGCGCGGCGTCACACGACGCGCCGGGTCATCTCACCGCCAGTTGCCACCGCAACGCTCTGCGTGAGGACTCTCCTCCGGGAGGATGAGAGGGACGTCGCCGAACTCGTGCCCCAGGCAGAGCCCGCGCAGCCCCTCCTCGTACGCCAGGCCCACCGCCGCCCGCCCGGCCGTCGTCCCGACCGCGATGACCCGCCCGGCCTCCCCGCGCAGGCCCGCGCGCCCCGTCCCTGCCGGCCCGCACCGCGTCGATCAGCCGCGCCGACGCCTCCGGCGCCGCGAACCGCTCCGGATACGACGGCTCGTGCGCCTCGCCGGGGAGACCCCGTGTGCAGCGTCACCGCGCGAACCGCACCCCTGGCTCGCCGGCTCCGTCACCAACCGCGCGGTGAGGGGCCGGGCCGCGTCTGGCACACCGACAGCGGCTGGTCCCGCTCTGTACAGGAGTAGCGCTTGGGCCGCCCGTGCTCCCGCAGCACCTCCCGCACGTCCCGCCCCGCCGGCCCGCGCCCACCGCAGCCGCTCCGCGCCCAGCGGCTCCGCCGGCCCCCGCCCGGCAACGCCACCTCTGTGCCCGCGGGCGAGCCCGCACGCGCGCGTAGTGCCGCGCCCGGCCGGCTCCCGATCCCGGCCGCGCCCCGGCCAGCGCCCGCCCCAGCAGGCCGCACGGCATCGGGTCCCTTCGGCGTACATCTCGTGCCCAGGTCCCTTCGGCGTACCCCCGCGCCCCGGCCCCGGCGGCCTACGTCACCCGCCCTAGGTCCAGCGGACCGGAGCCCGGCCCCCACAGGGCCGATCCGCGCTGTCGCACCCCGCCGGTACCGTGAGGACATGAGTCAAGGCCCCCGGTCCGGCCTCGCCGCGGTGAGTTCCGCGCTGCTGGCCATGAGCAGGCACCTGGAGGTGCGCGACGTCCTCAAGACGATCGTCGCCTCCGCCCGCGACCTGCTCGACGCGCAGTACGCCGCCCTCGGTGTCCCCGACGACCACGGCGGCTTCGCCCAGTTCGTCGTGGACGGCGTCAGCGAGGACCAGTGGCGCGCCATCGGCCCGCTCCCGCGCCAGCACGGCATCCTCGCCGCGATGCTGCGCGAGGCGAAGGTCGAGCGCCTCGCCGACGTGCGCAAGGACCCCCGCTTCGAGGGCTGGCCGGGCGCCCACCCCGACATGGCCGACTTCCTGGGCCTGCCGATCAAGGACGGCGAGGAGGTCATCGGGGCGCTCTTCCTCGCGAACAAGCGCTGCGCCAAGCAGGAGGGAAGCTGCGGCTTCACCGAGGACGACGAGGAACTGCTCTCCATCCTCGCCCAGCACGCCGCGATCGCCCTCACCAACGCCCGCCTCTACGAGCGCAGCCGCGAACTGACCATCGCCGAGGAACGCTCCCGCCTCGCCCACGAACTGCACGACGCGGTCAGCCAGAAGCTGTTCTCCCTGCGCCTGACCGCCCAGGCGGCGGCCGCGCTCGTCGACCGCGACCCCGCCCGCGCCAAGGGGGAGCTGCACCAGGTCGCCTCCCTCGCCGCCGAGGCCGCCGACGAGCTGCGCGCCGCCGTCGTGGAGCTACGGCCCGCCGCACTGGACGAGGACGGCCTCATCGCCACCCTGCGCACCCAGACCCAGGTCCTCGACCGCGCCCACACCGCGCGCGTGACCTTCACCAGCAACGGCTTCCGCGCCCTGCCCGCCGCCCAGGAGGAGGCCCTGCTCCGGGTCGCCCAGGAGGCCCTGCACAACGCCCTGCGCCACTCCGGCGCCGACCGGGTCGACGTGAGCATCGGGCGGCGCGGCTGCGGAGCCGTGCTGCGCGTCGCCGACGACGGCAGCGGCTTCGACCCCACGGCCGTCCGCCGCGCCGGACGCCACCTCGGCCTGGTCTCGATGCGGGACCGGGCGAGCGGGGTCGGCGGCACACTGACCGTGGAATCGGCGCCCGGCAAGGGCACCACGATCGAGATGGAGGTCCCCGGTGGGTGAACCGATCAGGGTCCTGCTGGTCGACGACCACCAGGTCGTCCGCCGGGGCCTGCGCACCTTCCTGGAGGTGCAGGACGACATCGTGGTCGTCGGCGAGGCCGCCGACGGCGCCGAGGGCGTCGCCCGCGCCGAGGAGCTGCGCCCCGACATCGTCCTCATGGACGTGAAGATGCCGGGCATGGACGGCATCGACGCCCTGCGCAGGCTGCGTGAACTCGACAACCCCGCGCGCGTGCTGATCGTCACCAGCTTCACCGAGCAGCGCACGGTCGTCCCGGCCCTGCGCGCGGGTGCCGCCGGCTACGTCTACAAGGACGTGGACCCCGACGCCCTGGCCGGCGCCATCCGCTCCGTGCACGCCGGGCACATCCTGCTCCAGCCGGAGGTCGCCGACGCCCTACTCTCCCAGGAGGAGGCCACCACGGGCCAGGGCAGAGGGAGTTCGCTCACCGAGCGGGAGCGCGAGGTGCTCGGCCTGATCGCGGACGGCCGCTCCAACCGGGAGATAGCCCGCGCCCTCGTGCTGTCCGAGAAGACCGTCAAGACGCACGTCTCCAACATCCTGATGAAACTCGACCTCGCCGACCGCACCCAGGCCGCGCTGTGGGCCGTACGCCACGGCGTGACCGGCTGAAACGCCCTGACCAATGCCTCACCCACGGCAACCCGAAGGGTCACGGTCCGGACCGACATTCATACTCTCGTGGGAATGTCACCCGGATGGCACACCCTCCGGCGATCCCGGCCGTTCTCCATGCGTGCCGCGGTGATCACCGCGGGGAACGTCCAGGAGGGGTTGACAGTGAAGAACCTGAAGAGGGCAGCGGCCGTGACGATGGTGGCCGGTGGCCTGGTGGCCGCCGGGGCCGGCCTGGCCTCCGCCCACGGCGGCGCCCACGCGGCCGGCGAGGCCGTCGGCTCCCCGGGCGTCGCCTCGGGCAACGTCGCCCAGGTCCCGGTGCACGTCCCGGTGAACGCGGTCGGCAACAGCGTGAACGTCATCGGCGTGCTGAACCCGGCCTTCGGCAACCTGGGGCTCAACCACTGAAGCCCGGCCGCCGGCGCCCCCAGGCCTCCCGGAACCGCCGGGAGGCCTGTCCGGGCGTCCGCCCCCGGACGCGGCTCACCGCGCCCCGCGCTCCCGCTCCTCCACGAACGCGTTGTACGCCGCCACCTGTGCCCGTCGCGCCGTCCGCTCCACCGGCCGCAGCGCCTCGGCGCGTGCCCTCATCTCCGCGGAGCTGACCGCGCCCCCGTGCCCGTGGTCGTAGGCCAGCGACACCAGCAGCCCCACCCGCTGGGCCAGCTCCAACACCCGTACCGCACGCGGCGGATATCCCGGCGCCAGCACCTCACGGCCCCGCCCGGCCCGCGCCCGGTACGCGTCGATCGCCGCCTCCGCCACCGGACCCGACCCGGCGACGTCCAGCTTCGACAGCACCTCGGTCGCGTCCCGCAGCGCCTCCGCCAGCTCCCGCTCGGCCTCGCCCAGCGACGGCACGTCGGCGGGCGGCGCCTCCCGCACCGGCAGCACGTGCCAGACCACCTCGGCGTGCACATCGCCCGCCGGCCCGGCCTCGTACACCTCGGGCACCAGCCCGAACGCGGACCCGTGACAGACCACCGCCTCCTCGGCCTCCAGCGCCCGCGCATTGAACTCCGCCGGGCCGCTCAGCCCCAGCGGATGCCCCGGCGCGGGCAGCGCCACCCGCAGCCCGGCCACCCCCAGCGTGCGCAGCCGCCCCAGCGCGAGCGTGAGCCCGACCGGCGCGGGTTCCTCGGGCAGCCCCTCCACCCGGTGCACCGCGTCCTCGCCCACGATGGCGAGCACGGCGTCGTCCGGAGAGACAAGTCCGGCCAAAAGGGCATTTCCCCAAGCGGCAAGGCGTCCTGAACGCGGTTCCGAGAGCATGCCCCCACCCTAAGGACCGGACCGATGGAATGGAGCGGGGCACTCGTGGCGTAGATTTCATAAGGGCTGCGCCCACCGGCGCGGCGGACCCGAGCCACAGGCGTACGCGACAGCCGAGACCGGCCACACTGCAAGGGGAGACAACGCGCTCATGAGCGATGTTCTGGAGCTTCAGGACGTATCCGTGGTCCGTGAGGGCCGGGCTCTGGTGGACCAGGTCTCCTGGTCGGTGAAGGAGGGGGAGCGCTGGGTCATCCTCGGCCCCAACGGCGCCGGCAAGACCACTCTCCTGAACGTCGCCTCCAGCTACCTCTTCCCCAGCAAGGGCACCGCCACCATCCTCGGCGACACCCTCGGCAAGGTCGACGTCTTCGACCTGCGCCCCCGCATCGGCATGGCCGGCATCGCCATGGCCGACAAGCTCCCCAAGCGCCAGACCGTCCTGGAGACCGTGCTCACCGCCGCCTACGGCATGACCGCCCACTGGCAGGAGGAGTACGACGAGGTCGACGAGCGGCGCGCCCGCGCCTTCCTCGACCGCCTCGGCATGACCGACTACCTGGAGAGGAAGTTCGGCACCCTCTCCGAGGGCGAGCGCAAGCGCACCCTGATCGCCCGCGCCCTGATGACCGACCCCGAGCTGCTCCTCCTCGACGAGCCCGCCGCCGGCCTCGACCTCGGCGGCCGCGAGGACCTGGTCCGCCGCCTCGGCCGGCTCGCCCGCGACCCCATCGCCCCCTCGATGATCATGGTCACGCACCACGTCGAGGAGATCGCCCCAGGCTTCACCCACGTCCTCATGATCCGCCAGGGCAAGGTCCTCGCCGCCGGCCCGATCGAGCTGGAACTCACCTCCCGCAACCTCTCCCTGTGCTTCGGCCTCCCGCTCGTCGTCGAGCAGGTCGGCGACCGCTGGACCGCCCAGGGCCTGCCCCTGTCCTGACCCCGGCGCTCTCCCCTTTCGCGCCCTGTCCGCCGCCCGACCCCGGCCCTACCATGACCGTGTGAACGACATCGACGCATGGGTGTGGTGGCTCGTCGGCGCGGCGGCGCTCGGAATCCCGCTCGTGGTCACCGCGATGCCGGAATTCGGCATGCTCGCGGTGGGAGCCGTCGCGGCGGCGGTCGTCTCCAGCCTCGGCTTCGACACGGTCATCCAGGTCCTCACGTTCGTCGTCGTCTCCGTCGCGCTCATCGCCGTCGTCCGGCCCATAGCGGCCCGCCACGGCAGACAGCGCCCCCAACTCGCCACCGGTATCGAGGCGTTGAAGGGCAGACAGGCCGTCGTGCTGGAACGCGTCGACGCGTCCGGCGGCCGTATCAAGCTCGCCGGGGAAGTCTGGTCGGCCCGCGCCCTCGACACCGGCCGCGCCTACGAAGTCGGCCAGGAGGTGGACGTCGTGGACATCGAAGGAGCCACCGCGATCGTCATCTGAGGACAACTCGCCGGGAACGACGCACGAGCAGCGCGACGGTCTGACAGACTCGACCAGCAAGATCCTCAACAGTCATGAGATCTGCCGAAGGCGCCGAGGCTAAGAAGGGTACGGGGAGCCGACGATGGAACCGGTCATCATCGTCTTGATCATCCTGGTGGTGTTGGTCTTCATCGCCCTGATCAAGACCATCCAAGTCATCCCACAGGCCAGCGCCGCCATCGTCGAGCGCTTCGGCCGCTACACGCGGACGCTGAACGCGGGCCTCAACATCGTGGTCCCGTTCATCGACACCATCCGCAACCGCATCGACCTGCGCGAACAGGTCGTACCGTTCCCGCCGCAGCCGGTGATCACCCAGGACAACCTGGTCGTGAACATCGACACGGTCATCTACTACCAGGTCACCGACGCCCGGGCCGCCACCTACGAGGTCGCCAGCTACATCCAGGCGATCGAGCAGCTCACGGTCACCACGCTCCGCAACATCATCGGCGGCATGGACCTCGAACGGACCCTGACCTCCCGCGAGGAGATCAACGCGGCCCTGCGCGGCGTCCTCGACGAGGCCACCGGCAAGTGGGGCATCCGCGTCAACCGCGTCGAGCTGAAGGCCATCGAGCCGCCCACCTCCATCCAGGACTCGATGGAGAAGCAGATGCGCGCCGACCGTGACAAGCGCGCCGCGATCCTCACCGCGGAGGGCACCCGCCAGGCCGCCATCCTCACCGCGGAGGGCGAGAAGCAGTCCCAGATCCTGCGCGCCGAAGGTGAGGCCAAGGCAGCGGCCCTGCGCGCCGAGGGCGAGGCCCAGGCCGTCCGCACGGTCTTCGAGGCCATCCACGCCGGCGACCCCGACCAGAAGCTGCTGTCCTACCAGTACCTCCAGATGCTCCCCAAGATCGCCGAGGGCGACGCCAACAAGCTCTGGATCGTCCCCAGCGAGATCGGCGACGCACTCAAGGGCCTCTCCGGCGCGATGGGCAACTTCGGCCCTCTGGGCGGAGGTTCGGGCAACAACGGCACCAACGGCTCGTCGGGCAACGGCAACTCGTCCGGCCCGGAGCGCCGCGAGAAGCCGAACATCGACTGACGGTTCTCCACGACGCAGGTTCCCCGCGCCCCCTCAGGGACGCGGGGAACCTGCGCGAAAACCTGGGACGGACCCGCACCCGCCGCCGAACAGAACCCGGCAGACGACTAGGCGGCGTCCCGGACGAGCCACTCGGGAAGCGCCCCGAACTCCTCGGCGCCCAGGGCCAACAGCATCGCATCCGCCGGCGTCGGCTCGAACGGCTCCCTGAGCAGCGCCATCCCGGCCTCGTCCGGAGTCCGGTTCGCCTTGCGGTGATTGTCCTCCGCGCACGCGGCAACGGTGTTCAGCCACGTGTCCTGCCCACCCTGCGATCGCGGCACCACGTGGTCCACGGTCGTCGCCCTGCGCCCGCAGTACGCGCACCGGTGCCGGTCCCGCACCAGCACCCCCCGCCGCGACCACGGCGCTTGTCTTCGGAACGGCACCCGTACGTACCGGCACAGCCTGATCACCCGGGGCGCCGGTATGTCCAGATCGGCACCGCGCATGCGCAGTTCGGGATGGGCCTGCTCGACCACGGCCTTGTCCTGCAGCACCAGGACCACGGCTCGGTTCAGGGTCACCGTCGACAGCGGTTCGAAACTCGCGTTCAGGACCAACGTGTCACGCATCCAGCCCACCTCCCGTGTGCACCTGCCCACCCCCCGGCGGGCTCGGATCAACTCTGGACGGGCGCGCCGAGATGGACAACGCAATAAAAAATGCCCGCCTCCGATCACTTCCAAGACCGGAGGCGGGCAAACGTTCAATGAACCCTCGGCTGAATCCGTACGCCGGAGTCAGCCCTGCGCGGGGTTCTCGTACTCACCGATGAGCTGGGCGCGCGCGATCGCGTGGAACCGCAGGTGGAAGCCGACGACGGCCGGAGAGGCGTCCGCGTCCGGGCCCAGCTTCTCCTGGTCCACCGCGTACACCGTGAACACGTACCGGTGCGGGCCGTCCCCGGGCGGCGGCGCGGCACCGCCGAAGTCCTTCGTCCCGTAGTCGTTCCGCGCGTGCACGGCGCCCGCCGGCAGCCCCTCGAACTTGCCGCCGCCCGCACCCGCCGGCAGCTCCGTCACCGAGGCGGGGATGTCGAACAGCACCCAGTGCCAGAACCCGCTGCCGGTCGGCGCGTCGGGGTCGTAGCAGGTCACGGCGAAGCTCTTGGTTTCCGGCGGGAAACCCTCCCAGCGCAGGTGCGGCGAGGTGTTGCCCTCCGACTGGACCTGGGCGCCCTTCAGCGTCGCACCCTCCTCGATGTCCTCGCTCGTCACCGTGAACGACGGCACGGGCGGGTGGAAATCGTGGGGGAGCGGCCGCCGCTTGAGCTCGGTCACCTCGGTACCTCCTGATCGATGATCTGGAACCAGCAGTTCCCGAGCCTAGAACCAGTTGCGCTTGCTGCCGACCTCGGACAGCCACTGGTTGAGGTAAGCCGCCCAGTCGGTCCCCTGCCAGTCGTTCAGTCCGACCTGGAAGGACCGGAAGGTGTCCGAGCCCTCGCTGAACAGACCCGGCTTCTTGTCCATCTCCAGGACGACGTCCATCGCCTGCTCGTCGGCCACGAAGCTCAGCTCGACCTGGTTCAGGCCCCGGTACTGCGACGGCGGGAAGAACTCGATCTCCTGGTAGAACGGCAGCCTCTGCCGCGTGCCCCGGATGTGGCCGCGCTCCATGTCGGCGTTCTTGAAGCGGAAGCCCAGCTGGATGAAGGCGTCCAGGATCGCCTTCTGCGCCGGCAGCGGGTGCACGTTGATCGGGTCCAGGTCGCCGGAGTCCACCGCCCGCGCGATCGCCAGCTCCGTGGTCACGCCGATGTTCATGCCTCGCAGCGCCTGCCCGTCGATCATGGTGATCGGCGTCTCCCAGGGGATCTCCAGCCCGAACGGCACCGCGTGCACCGCCCCGGCCTGCAGCTCGAAGGCCCCGCCGAGCTGCACCTTGGTGAACTCGATGTCCTGCTTGTACTCCTGGTCGCCGCTCTCCACCTCGACCTTGGCCTGCAGACCGACGGACAGTCCCTCGATGGCCTGGTTCACCGAACCGCCCTGGATCCGCACCTCGCCCTGGACGACACCGCCCGGCACGACGTTGACCTCGGTCAGCACCGTCTCGACCGACGCCCCGCCGGCCCCCAGGCTCGCGAGCAGCTTCTTGAACGCCATGACTCTCCCTTTACGAATGGACCCTCGACCCGTACAAACGCGATCCACCGACGCCCGGTTCCGCGGGCGCGGTGCCCCGTCTGGACTACCCTCGGAGGGCATGATCGCGCTCCCGGACCGTACGCCACTGCCCCGCGCCTTCTTCGACCGCCCGGTCCTGGAGGTCGCACCCGACCTCCTCGGCCGCATCCTGGTCCGGTCGACACCCGACGGTCCGATCGCGCTGCGCCTGACGGAGGTGGAGGCCTACGACGGCCCGAACGACCCCGGCTCGCACGCCTACCGCGGCCGCACCCCGCGCAACGAGGTGATGTTCGGACCGCCCGGACACGTGTACGTCTACTTCACCTACGGCATGTGGCACTGCATGAACCTGGTCTGCGGACCCGAGGGCCGGGCCAGCGCGGTCCTGCTCCGCGCGGGCGAAGTGGTGGAGGGCGCGGAGCTGGCCCGCAAGCGACGAATTTCGGCCCGGAACGACAAGGAACTGGCCAAGGGCCCGGCCCGGCTGGCCACCGCCCTGGAGGTCGACCGGGCCCTGGACGGCACGGACGCCTGCACCTCCGCCGAGACGCCCCTGAGGATGCTGACCGGCACGCCGGTCCCCTCCGACCAGGTACGCAGCGGCCCCCGCACCGGGGTCGCCGGCGAGGGCGGCAACGGCGACCTCCACCCCTGGCGCTTCTGGGTCGCCGACGACCCGACGGTCAGCCCGTATCGCGCCCATGTGCCCAGGCGCCGCCGAAGTTGACTCGGCCCGGCGAAGTGCGTAATGTATCCCGAGCCGCTGAACCGGGTACGGCGATCGCCTGCAGCCGGAGCGGCCAACCCACTACCTAGCTCCACCCCCTCTGCGGGGTCGTTTCGAGCGCGCCCGCGCGCCCGAAATCGAACTCGCGAGACTCGATTATGAGTCCCCGAGGGAATCGGCTAACGTAGTGAATGCCGAAAGGGCGGACGGCGAAAGCCGAAAGCCCCGAGACAATCCCGCCGGCCGGGAATCGGATCGAGAAAAGATCTGATAGAGTCGGAAACGCAAGACCGAAGGGAAGCGCCCGGAGGAAAGCCCGAGAGGGTGAGTACAAAGGAAGCGA